>JAUXFB010000107.1 GCA_030620255.1 Candidatus Aminicenantota bacterium
AGTTATTTACATTATTGTTAGTTGTCATTATGATTGGTTCCTTCACAACTTCTATTTATTCACAGGAAGAGGTTAAAACTATTTCTGGAATAGTAAAAGCAGTTGATGTAAAAAACAATTCCATAACTGTAAATGAAGATGGTACTAAGATTGACCTCAATTTTACTGTTACTGAAGAAACCATAATTAAAAAGGGAGATAAAAAGATTGAATTAGCAGATTTACAAGAAAATGATGCTGTGGATGTTAAATTTATTGACAGCACAGAAGTAAAATTTATTATTGTTAAAACAAAGTAAATAAAACTAACCTGAGTATATCTAATATATCATTCTATACTTCCTTAGTGTGGCATCTCGTTGGACGCAATTTGTTACAAAGAGCATCCAACGAGGTGCTTTTTTTATAAATAAAATAATCCAAATTATCTAAGATCAAAAATAAAAACTTAACATCATTTAATATCATTCAATTATGTGAATCTTTCAATCAACTCATTTTTATCAAACAATTTCTACATTATCAGGAAAATTATTGACAAATATAACCTAAAATGCTATTTATTTGATTTAGTAAATCGGAGGCATTAATGGAGGAAAAAATAAAAGCTAAAATAATGGATGGAGAAAAAATGAAGAGAACATTTTCAAGAATTGCAATGGAAATTCTTGAAAAAAATAAGAGCGCAGAGAAATTGGCTTTAATTGGAATTCAAACAAAAGGAGTCTATGTAGCAAAAAGAATTAAGAGTTTAATAAAAGAGATGGAAGGAATTGATTTACCTTTAGGAATTTTAGACATTACACTTTTTAGAGATGACCTTCATAAACAGGAACAACCACCTTTAATTAAAAAAACAGAAATAAATTTTTCAGTTGAAGACAATGATATCATTTTAATTGATGATGTAATATTTACTGGAAGAACAATTAGAGCTGCAATGGATTCCATTTTTGAACTTGGAAGGCCTGCGAGTATACAATTAGCAGTTTTTATTGACAGAGGTCATAGAGAATTACCAATATGTCCAGATTTCAAAGGTAAATATGTTCCAACATCAAGAAGAGAGAGGGTAAATGTAATGTTAAAAGAAATAGAAAAAAAAGATCAAGTATTGATTATGGAACCTGAGAGGTTTTAAATGAAAGAAACAATTTTTAAACAAAAACATCTATTAAGTATTGAAGATTTAAGCCCTGAAGAAATTGATTTGATCCTTGAAATTGCAGAATCCTTTGTTGAAGTTTCAACAAGAAATATAAAAAAATTCCCGGCTTTAAAAGGTAAAACAGTTGTGAACCTTTTCTTTGAAAGTTCAACAAGAACACGAAGTTCATTTGAAATAGCTGCAAAGAGATTAAGCGCAGATTTGATAAATTTTAGCGCTTCAATTTCCAGCCTTAAAAAGGGTGAGTCATTAAGAGACACAGTTTTAACTTTAGAAGCAATGAACCCCCATATAATCGTAATAAGACACTCTGCTTCAGGTTCTCCAAAATACCTCACAACATTTGCTCGTTCATCTATAATAAATGCCGGGGATGGTTTTCATGAACATCCAACTCAAGCCTTACTTGATGCATTAACAATAAAGCAAAAATTCAAGACTTTAAGAGGCTTAAAAATCTCAATAATTGGAGACATACTCCATTCAAGAGTTGCTCGTTCAAACATAATTCTTCATCACAAAATGGGAAATGAAATTTCATTAATAGGGCCTCCATCATTAGTTCCAAAAGAATTCGAACAAATGGGAGCAAAAGTTTATTATGACCTGAAAGAGGGTGTAAAAAATTCTGATATTGTTATGATGTTAAGAGTACAGGAAGAAAGAGGGGGAGGAAATTACTTCCCATCAATAAGAGAATACAGAAAGTTATTTGAGATAAACCAGGAAACATTTTCCCTTGCAAAAGAATCTGCAATACTAATGCATCCAGGTCCCCTTAATAGAGATGTGGAAATAGAAACATCTCTTGCTGATTCGGATAAATCAGTGATCTTACAACAGGTAACAAATGGTATTGCAGTTAGAATGGCTGTTTTATATCTGTTAAAAGGAGAAAGAAATGAAATTATTAATTAAAAATGGACGTTTAATTGACCCTGCAACAGGAACAGACAATACATATGACATTTTAATTGATAATAAAAAGATAAAAGAGATCTCATCATTAATAAAAAAGACTCCATCAATAAAAACAATAGATGCTGGTGGACTTGTTATTAGCCCAGGATTTATTGATATGCATGTACATTTAAGAGAACCTGGCTTTGAGAATAAAGAAACAATTGAGACTGGTTCTAAAGCTGCTGCCCATGGAGGATTTACTTCTATTGCATGCATGGCAAACACATCACCTGTAAATGATAATAGAACTGTTACTGAATATATTATTGCAAGATCAAAACAAGCTGGAATTGTAAACATTTTCCCAATTGCAGCAATTTCAATGAATCTTGAAGGTAAAAATATAACCCAAATGGATGATCTTGTTGAAGGAGGTGCAGTTGGTTTTTCAGATGATGGAAGATGTGTGATGAGCGCTGATTTGATAAGAAAATCACTTGAATACACAAAAATGCTTGATGTACCAATAATAGAACATCCTGAAGACCATTCAATTTCAGGTGACGGACAGGTAAATGAAGGATTCATCTCATATAAGTATGGATTAAGAGGAATCTTAAATGCAGCAGAAGAAGTAATTGTAGCAAGAGATATCATACTTCAAGAAAGAATCAAATCAAAACTACATCTTGCTCATATTTCTACTTTTGGCTCCATTGATCTTATAAAAAACGCAAAAAAGAAAAAAATCAAAGTTACTGCTGATGCAACTCCTCATCACCTTCTTTTAAACGAAGAACTTATAACAACATATAATACAGTTTATAAAGTTAAACCTCCATTAAGAACCGAACAAGATAGGCTCGCATTGATAAGAGGACTCCAGGATGGAACAATAGACTGTATTATTTCTGATCACGCTCCTCACACAAGAGATGAAAAGGATAAAGAATTTGAATTTGCACCATTTGGTGTGATTGGATTGGAAACATCTTTCTCTGTAATATATGACAGACTTGTAAGGTCTAAAACTATAAATTTGAAAAAATTGATAGAATTGTTCTCAACAAATCCTGCAAAAATCCTTAATCTAAAAACCAGAGGAATGGTAAAACCAGGACTTCCTGCTGATTTAACAATACTAAATCTAAATAAACGATTTGAAATACATGAAAATAATTTTTTATCTAAAGCCAACAACTCTCCATTTATAGGCTGGAAAGGCCAAGGAGTTATTGAATATACAATAGTTAATGGAAAGATTGCTTATAAGAGATCTTAATTTAATCTATAAAAAGATCATAGAGTATCTGTTTTATTATAAAGGAAGATTTTATGACTGAAACAAATAGAGTTTATCCATTTTTTCACCCTGCAGCAAAAGGATTTAGATTCACAATCCTTGCTTTTGTAAGCATGCTCACCTTAGGAACATATTTTGCCTATGATATTGTTGCAGGTATTGCTGACAGTTTAATGAAAAATATGGGAGCAAGTGAAAGCAACATTGGAGCTATGTACAGCATGTACAGTGTTGCTGCTATTATTGCTGTTTTTGTAGCTGGATTCCTGATTGATATTCTTGGTACAAGAAAGGCAAGCATGATTTTCTCAATTACTGTTGTAATTGGAGCTGCTATTGTGGCGTTCTCTGCATCTATAAACAATCTCACAATACTATACATTGGAAGATTTATTTTCGGAGCTGGATCTGAGCCATTAGTTGTGGCTCAAAGTTCAATTCTAGCCAGATGGTTTAAAGGAAAAGAATTGGCTCTTTCATTTGGAATAGCTCTTACTGTTAGTAGGCTTGGTACTCTATTTGCTCTAAATACAGGCGAACTTATATCAACAAACTATGGTGGGCCATTTTATGCTCTTTTAGCAGCCATGTTCATGTGCATTCTTTCACTTCTTGCAAATATAGTATATGTTGGTATGGATAGAAAAGGAGAGAGAATACTTAACTTAAAAAAAGTTGCTTCTGAAGATAAGGTTGTTTTAAAAGATATAAAATATTTTAAATCAAGTTTCTGGTATGTCACAATACTGTGTGTTACATTTTATTCTGCAATTTTTCCATTTACTGCATTATCATTAAAATTCTTTAATGAAAAATGGGGGGTTCCTCTTGTTATTGAAAATGCAGGCGGGTTTTTGTATAAAATATTTGAAAATTTCTTACATATGTTCAATACTGCTGGAGGTATTGCATCAATAATTATTTTTACTTCAATGATGTTTGCACCATTTGCTGGAAAATTTGTTGACAAAATAGGAAAACGAGCAACTTTAATGATATTCGGATCATTGCTCATGATTCCAAGCCATTTATTAATGGGCATTACCAAAATGTACCCTGTAATACCAATGATCTGCTTAGGAGCAGCCTTTGTTCTTGTACCAGCATCAATGTGGCCTTCAATTCCCCTGGTTGTTAAAAAAGGGAGGGCTGGTACTGCATTTGGTGTGATGACTGCTATTCAAAATATTGGTTTGATGATATTTCCAATATTGAATGGAAAATTAAGAATGTTAACAGGCTCATACGCAGCAAGTCAGATAATGTTCGCCTCACTTGGTGTAATAGGTTTAATATTTGCTATTCTCTTAAGGAGAGCTGATAAAAAAACAGGAAGTACTTTGGAAAAACCTTAAAATATTAAGGAGATAACAATGCTATTAACAATTGATGTAGGAAATACATGTACAGGAGCTGCAGTTTTTGATAAAAAAAATATTATTTTTAAAAATAAGCTTTCAACTCCTATTGAAATTTCCGAAAGATTCCTGAAAAACCTGATAAAATCTGAATACAGAGATAAAATAAATAATATTATTATCTCCTCTGTTGTTCCTCTTATAGACAAATCTCTATCAATATCTATTGAAAAGTTATTTGAAAAGAGAGCCTTTTTTATAGATTTTAAAACAGACACAGGAATAAAATTAAAAATAGACAATCCTGAGGAGATGGGAGCAGACAGAATTGCAGGCTCAGTTGGAGCTCTTCATTTCTTTAAACCCCCTTTTATTATAATTGATTCAGGAACTGCAACAACATTTGATATAATTAATGAAAATTATGAATATATTGGAGGTTCAATATTCCCGGGAATTGATATTTCAATTAAAAGCCTTGCAAATAATACTGCCAAATTGAATAAAATAAATTTTAAAATCCCTGATTCTATTATTGGAACAAACACAGAAAAGAGTATAAAAGCTGGAATATTTTACAGTTATATCGGAGGTTTGAGTTTTATGATAGATGAATATAAAAAGATTATTGGAAATAAAGCAAAGGTTATTGTTACAGGTGGATTGATAAAATACTTTAAACATAGAATTAAAGAAATCGATCTATATGAACCAGACCTGATATATTATGGGCTAAATATAATAAATGAAAGGATATCGAAATAATAATGCCTCTAACTCTATCCTTTTAAATGTCTAAACCAAATATTTTAAATTCAAAACCCAAAATAAGTGATTATGATTTTATAATAAAGATCATTCAATTCCTTGAATCAAAATTTGGCATAAGTTTCTTTATTACAACAATGGATTTTGATGTCCTCTATTTATGGTGGGAAAAGAGGATTCCGTTTAAAATTA
>JAUXFB010000016.1 GCA_030620255.1 Candidatus Aminicenantota bacterium
AAAGAGCTAATTAATTTCTGTTTTTTAGACTTGAAATAAGTACAAAAATGAAAAAAGGTGCCCCAATTAAAGAGGTGATTATTCCAACTGGAATTTCAACCGGAGGTATAAGGATTCTGGCAAGAAAGTCTGTAAATGCAAGTAGCAACCCTCCCATTATTATTGTTGCAATTATAATGGATTTAAAATTCTTTTTAAATAATATTCTTGAAATATGAGGAACTATTAAACCTATGAATCCTATGGGGCCAACAAATGAGATTAAAATACCCAGGATAAATGATATAATTATAAAAATAATTATTCTGAATCTTTTTATGTTCAGTCCCTTTGAATAAGCAAACTCATCTCCTGCTGATGATATAATTAATTCATTTTTAAGAAAAAAGGTAATTGTAATAAAGAAGAAATATAAAGGTAACAAGAATAATATTTCTTTATATCCAACAGGAGTAATTCCTCCAATAAGCCATCTAATGATTGATATGGTTTGAGTAAAATCAACAAGGTATTGAATAATAACAATCAGAGATGAAAAGAAAAAATTAATAGCAACTCCTGACATTAATAGAGTATAAATAGAAAAACTTTTCACAGTTTTAGCAATACTAAGAATTAGGAAAATTGCAATCAATGCGCCTAAAAATCCGTAAATATAAACTCCATTTAAACCAAGGAAAGATATTGATAGGTTTAATTTAATTGCAATGACAACTCCCAATGCTGCACCAGATGATACACCAAGAGTGTATGGTGTTGCTAAGCTATTTTTAAATATATTTTGAAATATCATACCTTCAAGTGCAAGAGAGGAACCTGCAATAAATCCGAGAATTGTTCTTGGGACTCTTAATTGCCAGAATATAAAACTTGTCTGTTTGTTATTGAACAAACTATTAAAGTCTATTTTTATCACACCCACAAATGGAATTAGCAATAGAATGATTGCTCCAATCCCACAAATTAAAACGTATTTTTTATTCATTTAAATATACAATTTCTCTGCTTTTTAAAATTAATTGTTCGTAATTGACATTATAGGTTTGTTTAAAAATATCTTTGTCAAATACTTTATTCCCTGAATATATTATTTCTCCTCTTTTTAAAGCTACAATCTTATGAACTATGGGGAAGAGAATCTCAATGTTGTGAGATACTATGATCAAGGTTTTCCCATTATTTTTGAGTTTGGTTAAAATTTTTTTTAGACTTGAAATAGCTTCAGGGTCAAGAAATGTAAAGGGCTCATCAAATAATATTATTGAAACATCTTGAATAAACGTTGATGCAAGCATTACTTTCTTTCTTTCTCCACCACTTAAAGTATTTATATCTCTATTTACAAATTCGTGAAGTTCAAATTTGTCTACAGTATTTTGAAATATTGTAAGATCATTTTTTGAATAATCTTTAAAAAATGAAGTGTAAGGGTATCTGCCAGATAAAAGTATCTCTTTTACACATAATGGTAGAGAAAATTCTTCAAATTGTGGTAAATATGAAATTTTTTTTGCAATTTCTTTTTTTGAATTTCTCTTTATATTTTTATTGTCTATAATAATCTCACCATTATAATCAGTGATTGCTCCAAGTAAGATTTTAAGCAGAGTTGTTTTTCCAGCCCCGTTTGGTCCAAAAATAAGCCAGAAGTCACCATCTTCTATCTTTAGGTTTATGTTTTTTAAAATATTTGTCTTTTTTATCTTATATGACAGGTTCTTTATTTCAATCATAGAAAAAATTATACAGTTTTTTTGCTATTTCTCCAACTCTTGGTCCTGGTATTAACAAGAAAGTCTCCTTTACGATTTTTATTCTCTCTTTGTTTACAGCAGTGATAATATCATGTTTTGACCATAGATTTAGAATCTCTTTTCTTTTTTTATCTGTATAAAAATAAGAAAATTCTATAATAAAATCCGGGTTCATATACACAATTGATTCAAGGGATATGTTTGGATATGGGATGTCTCCATTATATGCATTTATTCCACCAGAAATTTCAAGAATTTCATTTAAAAAATCGGTTTTACCTATAATTGTAATATTGGTCAATTGATCTGGATTTCTACCAGCAATTAAAAGTGTTTTGAATTTCTTTTTTTTTAATGTTTTTAGTTTTATATTCATGAGAGCTTTTTTTATTTTTGAGGTGATCAATTTACCTTTTTCTATTTTTTTTAATTTTTCTGATATCAATCGAATTGAATTAAAAATATCGTTTAATGTTTCATGTTTTACGATTAAAAGCTCTGCTTTATCTTTTAGTATTTTTATTTTATTATAATGCTCAGGGTAGAGGATGATTATGTCAGGTTTCAGGTCTATTAATACCTCAAGGTTCAGATCAAGATAACCTCCAATTTTCCTTATCTTCTTAGCTTTTTCTGGGAAATTGCAAAATTTTGTGTTTCCAATGATGTTTTTTCCTTTTCCTAAAGAAAAGACAATTTCAGTCAAACCTGGAGCAAGAGTAACAATTCTCTGAGAGAATATTGAAACTTGCAGGATTATTATTAAAATTAGAATTTTTAAGAGCTTCATTTTTTTAATATTTTTAATTAATTTTATATCTAATGCCAATCTGGAATCGTCTTCCTGGAGATGGATACCCAATAATTTCTTCATATTCTTTGTTAAATAAATTGGTTATTTTCCCGGATATTGATAATCCTATATTTAAAGGCACAGAAATTGTTAAACTGTATGTATTAAATGAAGGGTTTTCTACTTTAGGAGGATAAACAGTAAAGTCAAAATCATCTCTTTTCCCAACATATATCATATTTGCAGCAAAAGTGAACTTTTTATGTGTATATATAATAGAAGCTGAAACAGTATACTTTGGTTTTCTTGGAAGTTCTTCTCCTGTTTCTCTGTCTTCTGAAAGGAGAAATGTATATGCACCATATATGGATAGATTTTTAATAGGTTTGAAATTCGTACTTAATTCTATTCCATAAACATCTGCTTCTTTTATATTTCTATATTGACCAGTATAAGTTGTCCAGTCAACTGTAACCCAATCGATCATATCTTTGTATTTTGTATTAAAGTATGTAGCACTAAAAATAAATTTGCCAGAATAAAAATCAGTGCCAATTTCAAATGATTTTCCTTTTTCCGGGTCAAGGTCAAAATTGGGTTTCCCCCAGGGATTAATTTGTTGTAAAATTAATGGGGCTTTGAAGCTTTGAGAATAAGAGGCATGGATTTTTAGTTTATTAAAAGCAAGATAAGAAAATCCGATTTGAGGTGATATGTTAGAGTCTACATCTTTATATTTGTCATATCTTAATGATGTTGAAATCAGGAGATTGTTAAGATCAATCCCTGCATTTATATAGCCTGAAAAATAGTTCATTTTTTCACAATCAAGGATTTTTCCATAATTGTTTTCATTTGATATACTCTGGTTTGAGTAGTCAATTCCTGTATTTATCATTAATTTGTTAAACAGAACAGTGTTGAATATTACTTCAGTTTCATAATTATCGAATTTAGTCTTAAATAAAGGTGACCAGAGATCATCTGGATCTTCAAAATCATATTTACTGTTATTGTAAGATAATTTTACATTCAATTTTGAGTTTTTATTAAATTTATAGGTAAATGGCAGGGAAATTATATAATAATCTTGTTTGTAATTTCTATTTGGTGTTGAAATACCCATATTAAAAGGTATACCTGAATTTGTGAAGTTTCCGAAAAATCTGAGTCCTATTTCCATTGATTGATTTTTATAATCTGCTTTTGTTGAAATTCCTGTGTTTTTAAAAATATCATTTTCAATATTGTCGCTAAAACGTTGAAAATTAACAGATAATCCAAGGTTAAAATCTTTTATTGGTTTTGAAATTGAAAAATTACTTGAGTAAGAGTTATGGTTTCCTGTTGAGGCTACAAATTTTGTGCCTTCTTTTGAATATGTGTTGATATTAATAACACCTCCCATTGCATCCGAACCATATAGATTGCTCATAGGCCCTCTAACAATTTCTATTTTATTTAGTAGATCAGTAGAGAGAACAGCAAGGTTGACACCACCAATATTAGCATTGTCTCTAAGTTTTATACCATCAATAATATACAATACTTGAGTTGGTTTTGAACCCCTTATATAAGTTGATGAGGTTTGTCCGAACTGACCTGTAGAAAGTGTTAAAAGTCCTGGAGTCTGATTCAAAACTAGTTTTAGATTGTCAAATTCAAATTTTTCAATATCTTCAAATTTAAAAACAGTTACACTTTGAATTGTTTTATTAAGAGCGATTTTGCCCACAACTTCAATTTCTTCTGTGAACATGGATTTTTCTTCTTCATTTTGAGTTTTTTCTGTTTTTGAAAATAGAGAGAATAAAGATAAAAATAGAATGGATAGAAAAAAAATTTTTTTAAACATAAAAGTCTCCTTTGAAAATTATTTTGGAGGGAAACTCAATTTATATTACTTGCCCTCTGCAAGTAATACAAAATTTAAGAATTAATAGGTCTTCCGACTTCCGGGATCTTTAAGAAACCTTCCCATCCTTTTAATAAGGACAGTGGCTTTTTAATTTAAAGACTGTTTCCTGATATGTAATCAGAACCCGGTCACGGCAGCGGGGGCTGTGGGGTTTTATACCCTCTTCCCTTGAATTAAGCCTTAAAAATAAAGTCTACATAAAAAAATTTTTCATGTCAAGATAAAAAATAAAATAAAAAAGTAAAGCCCCTTGAACTAACTATTTTTTTGATACGATTGTATTTGATTATCAAATCAAAATATGATACGATACTTATATGGAAACAAAGCATAAGTATATTTGGCAAAAAAAAAACTGGCCGAATTTTAATTATGATAAAGAAAAACTAATGGATTTATTGTTAGAAGTGAATCATCATCAAGGAATACTAAAAGGGATATATTCTCTGATGAATAAGGAGTATCTGCAGGAGGCAGCAACTGATATAATGTCAAATGATGCTATAAATACATCTGCTATTGAAGGCGAGATACTTTCAAGGGATTCGGTAAGGTCATCGATCTTTAAGAAATTAGGAGTAAAAAACAGGGAAACAGGTAAATCCACACCCCAGACAGATGGAATAGTAGAAATACTTTTTGATTTATCTAACAAATATAATACTCCACTTGATAAAAAAAGATTATTTAGTTGGCATGCAGCATTGTTTCCTACTGGGTATTCCGGACTTCAGAAAATAAATGTTGCATCATATCGAGGTTATGAACCAATGCGAATTGTTTCGGGAGCAACTGGAAGAGAAAAGATACATTTTGAAGCACCAGCAAGAGATGTACTGGATAAAGAAATGGATCGCTTTTTAAATTGGTTGAATAAGAAAAACGAAAATTATGGAGTGATAAAATCAGCAATAGCTCATCTATGGTTTGTTGTAATTCATCCTTTTGATGATGGTAATGGCAGATTGGCAAGGGCAATAGGCGATTATATATTATCAAAATATGAAAAGCAGAAATTCAGGTTATACTCACTTTCAAGTCAAATTAATGAAGATAAAAAGAGCTATTATGAGATATTGGAAAAAACCACAAAAGGAGACTTAAACATCATATTATGGATAAAATGGTATCTGGCAGCAATTATTAAGGCTATGAAAAACTCCAAACAATTGGTTGATAAGGTACTTTTTAAAACAAAATATTGGAACTATTTTACCAACTCAGTCTTAAACAGCAGACAAAAAAAAGTTATAAATAAAATCCTTGACATTGGGAAAGATAATTTTGAAGGCGGAATAAATACAAGAAAATATGCCTCAATAACAAAGGTTAGTAAGCCAACAGCGGCAAGGGAGTTAATCGATCTGGTTCAGAAAGGTTACATCGTTCAAATTGCAGGAACAAAAGGAAGAAATATAAGCTATAAACTTTTTGATAATATTTAATCTGGATCCAATGATTATGAGGGATATATACTTTTACTAATTCTAAAATGAGCTGATATTCTGATACGATTATACCGGATAATCACATCATATTTTGATATGATACCACATAAAAGGGGGCAGGTGATTTATTTATTCCACTATTTTTATTTCTTTGTTTGTTAATTCATACAATTTATATACCAAGCTGGTTCAATCTCCCGTTCAAGGGCTTTTATCTTTTCATTACTTGTTACTCATCACTCGTTACTATTTTTGCTGAAAGCTTCTTCCACTTGCACATGCACACATGTATGAACAAGAATCAATAAATGGGATGTGTCCCTATTTTAATAAAACTTGAAAAAAAAAAGAGTTTCCTTTAAAATGAAAAGTATTATGCGAATAAAAGTTTTGATATTTTTTGTAGGAGGTTAAAATGAAATTCGTTGATATAGATGTTAAAAAGCTATTCCAGCTAATGCAGGAGCATGATATATCTGAGGTTAACCTCAGAGACGGGAAAATTTCAGTTGAGGTGAAACGAAATAGAGAAAATGAATTTTTTGTTCCAGATTCAAATAAAAATATAAATAGTTCAAATCTAATTACAGATGAGAACCAGAAAGTAAAGAAAGATGTTGAACCCCTTAATGAAAAGTCATTTGTTCAGGAACAGGAAGATAAGAATATCTATTCAGTTAAAGCACCATTGGTAGGTACTTTTTACAAAGCATCTGATCCTGATTCAGATCCTTTTGTAGAAAAGGGAGACAAAGTGAAAAAGGGTGACGTCTTATGTATTGTAGAAGCTATGAAAAGTATGAATGAAATTCAGTCAGATGTAAGTGGTGAAATAAAAGAGGTCTGTATGAAAAACACTGAGCTTGTAGAGTTTGGACAGGTCTTATTTAAAATAGATACCTCTGTATAATTCCATGATATCTAAAATTCTTATAGCCAATAGAGGGGAAATTGCTGTAAGAATTATAAGAGCAGCAAAAGAACTGGGTAAAAAAACAGTTTTAGTGCATTCTACAGTTGATAAAGATTCCCTGGCTGCAAAAATGGCTGACAAATCCATTTGTATAGGTCCTCCTCCAGCATTGGACAGCTACCTTTTTTATCAGAATATTCTTTCAGCAGCAATTTCTGTAAAAGCTGATGCAATTCATCCGGGTTATGGTTTTCTTGCTGAAAATCCTTTTTTTGCAGAAGCTTGCAGAGCATTAAAAATAGTTTTTATTGGTCCAGAACCAAATGTTATTCGTAAAATGGGAGATAAAGCAAAAGCCAAATTAATAATGGAAAAATTCGGTATCCCAGTTGTTCCTGGTTCAAAGGGTATTATTGATTCTCATGAAAAGGCATTATCAATAATTGAGGAAATCGGATACCCAATTATTTTAAAAGCATCTGCCGGAGGTGGTGGTAAAGGGATGAGAATTGTATTCAACAGGGGTGAATTAGAGAATGCCTATAAGTTTGCATCTTCTGAGGCTCAACAGACTTTTGGAGACTCCAGTGTATATGTTGAAAAATATATTTCTGGCCCAAAACATATTGAGGTCCAAATACTTGGAGATAAATATGGAAATGTAGTTCACCTGTTTGAAAGAGATTGTTCAATTCAAAGACGACACCAGAAATTACTTGAAGAAGCACCTTCTCCTTCAATTGACAATAGTACCAGAGAACAGATGGGAGAAATCGCTGTAAAAGCAGCAAAATCAGTTGAATATGATTCTGCTGGAACAATTGAATTTTTATATGATATTGAGTCAAAAGAATTCTATTTTATTGAGATGAATACAAGGATACAGGTTGAACATCCAGTTTCTGAAATGATTACTGGAGTTGATTTAATTAAATATCAGATTAGGATTGCAAATGGAGAAAAGCTTGACTTAAAACAGGAAAATATCCAGAAGAATGGGCATGCTGTTGAGTGCAGAATCAATGCTGAGGATCCTTTAAAAGATTTTAGCCCTTGTGCTGGGAAAATTACTCAGTTGATCGTTCCTGGTGGACCTGGTATCCGTGTTGATTCAGGCGTATATCCAGGCTATGAGATCCCTCCATATTATGATTCAATGGTGGCAAAATTGATAGCCTGGGGATCTGACAGAAGGGAAGCTATTGAACGAATGAAACGTGCTCTGGAGGAATTTCACATTGATGGTTTAAAAACTACAATTTCTTTTCATATAGATGTTTTAAAAAACAAAAAATTTCTTACAGGTCTATATACCACTGATTTTATAAAAGATTATTTTAGCTAAAGGAGATAAATTATGTCAAAATTGTTCCCAAAATGTCCAAAATGTAATACATCTCATTTTATCTCTTTTTTGAAACATGCACATTATGTATGTTCTAAATGTGGTTATTTATTAAGGCTTGATGCAGTAATAAGGGTTAAAATGATTTGTGATAAAAGGAGTTTTACGCAATTTGATGAGAATATTGGGAGTCTGGATCCTCTGGAATTCCCAAAATACAGAGATAAACTGGATAAATCTATAAAGGAGACAAAATTGAATGAAGCTGTTCTAACTGGAACTTGCAAGATAAAGGGATTTCCTTCAACTATTGGAGTTATGGATCCAAGATTTATAATGGGATCAATGGGTTCTGCTGTTGGAGAAAAAATAACAAGACTTTTAGAGTGTTCTTTAGACAATTTCCTCCCATCTGTTATTATTATTCTTTCAGGAGGAGCAAGGATGCAGGAGGGCATTCTTTCCTTAATGCAAATGGCAAAAACATCTGCTGCTGTAAAACGCCTGAATGATAATCATCTTCCTCTTTTTACTGTATTAACAGATCCCACAACCGGGGGCGTTACTGCTTCATATGCTATGCTGGGGAACGTGATAATTGCTGAACCTAATGCATTAATAGGTTTTGCAGGACCAAGGGTTATTGAGCAGACAATTGGGCAGAGACTTCCACAAGGATTTCAGAGAGCTGAATTTTTATTAGAACATGGTATGCTAGATATGGTAGTACAAAGAAAACAGTTAAGATCTGTTTTAGGTACTTTATTAAAGATTCATTCTCAAAGACCATATTCATATCATTAAAGAGATGAGATTTAGTTTATATATTTATAAACATAAGTAATAAACAAAGGGGGTTAAATGTCTCATACAGAGAATAAGAAAGTTAAAGCAATAGATATTGTCAGACTTGCCAGACATACAAAAAGACCTACAACTTTAGATTATATAGGCTTTATAATAAAAGATTTTATTGAGCTTCATGGAGATAGAAGATTCAGTGATGATAAAGCTATTGTAGGAGGCATTGGGTTTTTAGAGGATATTGCAGTTACTGTTATAGGTCATCAAAAGGGTAGAAATGTTAAGGAGAATATAAGAAGAAATTTTGGGATGGCAAACCCTGAAGGGTATAGAAAAGCCTTAAGATTAATGGAGGAAGCAGAGAGATTTGGCAGGCCGATTATCAATTTCATAGATACTCCCGGTGCTTACCCCGGTATTGGAGCTGAAGAAAGGGGGCAGGCAGAGGCAATTGCATACAATCTTTATAAGATGTCAACTCTTAGGACCCCGATTATTTCAATTGTTACTGGTGAAGGAGGGTCTGGAGGTGCACTGGCATTAAGTGTTGCTGACAGGATTTACATGTTATCAAATACTATTTATTCTGTTATTTCTCCTGAAGGATGTGCTTCTATCCTTTGGAAAGATGCAGGAAAAGCTGCTGCTGCTGCGGAATCTTTAAAACTCACTGCAAAAGACCTTTTTTATTTTAAAATTATCGATGGTATTATAGAAGAACCTGCAAATGGCGCTCATGAAGATCATGAATCAACTGCAAAACAGATAAAAAGTACTTTAATTTCAGCTTTTGATGAATTGCTCTTAATTGAGCCTTCAACTCTAATTGATCAAAGATACCAGAAATATCGGGAAATAGGAGTTTTTTCAGAGTAACATTTTTATAAATATACATTGAAATCTTGACTTTTTTTGGTTTATAGATGAAAATAATATATTAAGGATATTACTTAATATGTTAAATGAAAAAGGTCTTTTAAGTGAGACTCCTACAATAAAATTATTGTTAACTGTATTTGAAGAAAATCTAACAGGATATCTCTATATAAAGAGACAAGAAATTGTTAAAGCATTGTATTTCAAAAATGGAGAATTAGTGTGGGCAAGTTCATCTTCAGATGTTGATAAGATTGAAAATATATTATTATTAAAAGGTTTGGTTAAACCTATTATTATTGAAGAGTTAAAAAAAGAAAATGAGTTAAATAAATCAGCAGGAAAATTATTACTTGAAAGGGGGATTATTACACTTGAAGAGTTTATAAAATTTACAAAAGAACAATTAGGAAATATTATAATAAGTGTGTTGAAATGGCATGAGGGAGAATACAGATATGTAAAAGAGCCTCCACCTGACAATCAATTTAATTTAGATCTGAATATTATGAGTTTTGTGTTTAATTTTATCATTAAGGATATCGATGAAAGTATAATAATGAAGGAAATTGGTTCATTTCATACAAAGTTAGTCAGAAATTCTGATGAAAGAAAAATAAAAAAATATTCTTTAAGTGATAAACAGAAAGAACTTCTATTTATTTTTGATAATGAAATTAAATTGGAAGATTTTTTGTCAAGATATTCTGAAGCTAACAAGCGATCTCTATTAAAAATAGTTTATTTCTTTTTAATGGCTGAACTAATACTAAAAGACGAATTTGAATTGCCAGACACTTCAACTTTAGATGAAAAGGACAATAAAGATGATCTTGGTGAATTTAAAATTGAAACCAAGCAGGATAATTTATATGTAATTGATGGCTATAAAGAGGAGGAAGAGGATGAAAATAATGTGAAAAAAGAGGAAGATTTTGATGTTCAGAAGATGATCTTAGAAGAGGAAAAGCAAGGGAAAAGTTTCAATTTTATTATTTTGTTTATAGTATTGATATTTATTATAGGTAGTATCATCTTATATTTATTA
>JAUXFB010000136.1 GCA_030620255.1 Candidatus Aminicenantota bacterium
GATATAAAGAAAATAGATCTATCTTACTATCCCCCTAGAACAAGATTTTCAAAAATAAAAAAATATGATAGTGAAATTGCTTTCACTGATTTTTACATTGGAAAACTGATTGAAAAGATCAAAGAATTAGGGCTTTATCATGATTCATTGATCGTTTTTAATTCCGACCATGGTGAGAGTTTTGGAGAGCACAACTATTTTAAGCATGGAAGAAAATTGTATAATTCCTGCCTGCATGTTCCTTTAATTATAAAATTACCAGGTAATTGTTTAAAAAACAGTACTCGAGATGAGAATGTTTCTATTTTAGATTTGTCACCAACGATTTTATCTATCTTGAAATTACAAATACCAGAATATATGGAAGGTTCAACATTATTTGATAAAAGAGTAAAATTAAGAGAGGCAATTTATTTTGAAGCCTATAGAGGAGCAGTGATAACAGAAAAAAGTAAAAAGTTCCATTTAAAGGTTTACCCAAAGAAGTTTGGTGTTTTACAAGGTTCAATAAAATTAATCTATACTTGTAGGGGAAAAAGGATTGAAGCTTACAGGATAAGAAACGATTGGTTTGAATTGAGAGATTTGTACACGGAAAATCCGAAAGAATACTATAACTTAAAGATTTTATTAATGAAACATATTAAAAAAGTTGAAAAATATATTCAACATTCTAAAAAATATTTTAAAAAAAGATCAAACCTTTCAAAAGAGGATATTGAGAAGTTAAAAACTTTAGGATATATACATTAATATTTAGGTTGAGAAAGCATAATTTCCAAATTACTCTATTTTCCAAACATGAATAATCGGTCTATCATCATCAACATTAGGCTCAACAATGTATAAATATCCACACTTCCTATCAAATGCCGCTGCTCCAAGGTGATGTTTTTGTTGAGTTGAATGAATATGGTAAAGATATTTATCTATTTTTAAAGTTGCATAGGGTTGAGGTTCATTGGATTTCATTTCACCCTTTGCTACTTTTACAAAATCTGAAGTATCATAAAATAAGATAACCCCATCAAAAGCTGATGACCACCATCCCCTATCATCACACTCCATACATGGACCATTTTGATTACCATACCAGCAATCTCCTTTGCCTTTTGTTCCAACAAATATAACTGCAGCTCTATCTCCCTTCGTAAGCCATACTGCTCCCCCCCATTCATCAGAATTATGGTAATCATTCATTGTGTATTGTGTGTCATTATAATCTTCTGTTGATGTATATTTTAGTAATGTAATATAATTTAGCTTTGTTCCATCTGCCGGAGGATTCCCTTGTAACCATGGAGCAATTGCAAAAACGGAGGGGCCCTGTCCAGACCACCCCCCATCTCTAAATCTCCCTGTTGCAAGTTTATAAGCTTTTATATACTTATTGGCCCAGTTTGAAGGAATTTCAAACATATAATCATTTGTATTGTATTCATGATGAGACACATCAAGATACCAATATCCTTTTTTATTGGGCAAGCTTAAATTTAGATCGCACCAACTATGGGTTAAATCACCTGATTCTTGAAAATGTTGACCAAAGCAAAAATATAATTTCCTGCTCGTTTGATTCCCCTGCTTTGGCAAATATTCAATTCCAACCCTTGGAATCTCATAACCAGAAATATTCAAAATATCTTGAAAATTCTGTATGGTTTTTGCTCTTGAAAGCTCAGTAAGATTTTTGTTTTTAGAGTTTACAGGCTTTGGAATACTTATCTCGGATATTCTATACTCCCAAGCATGCCCTGCTCCGAAAAGTGATCCGGGATAACCATCATTTTCTTCCTGTTTATCTCCATCAGGATAATAAGTAAGAGCAAAACCTCCCCATTGCCAGCTGTTTACTGTATCTGTCCCATTAATTGGCAGTTTAAATGCACCTATATATTTTAGATCGCTTTTAAAGAACCTTTTTGTAGGAATAGGGGTATTATCATTATTATTTGTATTATTATCATCATTTGCTATCTCCTGTAAATTTTTACAGGAGACGATTAAAAAAAACAGCAAAAAAAAAGTAATAAATTTGGTTTTCACTTTTATTAATTAATATAAAAGGGGAGAGTCCACAACTCTCCCCTAATTTTTACTTAATTTATTATTATTTTGTAACTCTGAAAGTAAAACTGGTTGAATTGTTTCCTCCTTTTTTATTTAGTGTTATTATATAAAAATTTTTAAAAAATATCTCACTTTTAATTATATTTTTTGAAATATCTACTTTATGGCTTCTTGCTACATGTGATTTTATCTGGTATTATCTGCTCAATGCAATATGATGTTCAAAAACTTCCAATTGATGATTATCAACATATTATTGAAGATTTAATAGAAAAAAATCCTGTTGTTATTATAACTGCAGAAACCGGAGCCGGGAAATCCACAAGAGTCCCTTTTTGGCTCTGGCAAAAAGGAAAAAAGGTCTTTGTTACACAACCCAGGCGTATTGCAGTTAGATCTTTATCTTATTACATCTCTAAAATCACATCTAATTTATGGGGTAAGGAGATAGGCTATCAAACTGGATTTGACAGGAAATTCTCTAAGGAAACTAGCCTTCTTTATCTTACTGATGGTGTTCAAATGATTAAAGAAATTAAGGGTAAAAAAGATTATGATGTTTTGATATTAGATGAGATCCATGAATGGAATTTGAGTCAAGAAGTATTGATTGGGCTTGTAAAAAAGAATCTTAACAGCAATTTTTATTCAAAAGTAAAAAAGAGGATTGTGATAATGAGTGCAACTTTACAGGCTAAAAAATTGTCAGCTTTTTTAGAAGATGCACCCATAATTTCAGTTTCAGGTAGAGGATTCCCTGTTACAATGCATTGCAATCATCCAGATTTTATTCTTTCGGATACAGTTCAAATGGTAGAGATGAAAAAAAACACTCTTGTTTTTGAACCAGGTAAAAGAGAGATTGAAGAATTTATGCTGAGTTTGGAAGAAACATTGAAACATGATAAATTAAAAGCAAAAATTTTACCTCTTTATTCTGAACTTTCTATAAATGATCAACAAAAGGTATTTAAACATTATGATATCCCTAAGGTGGTCGTTTCAACTGACATTGCTCAAACTAGCTTAACAATAGATGATATTGATGCTGTGATTGATACTGGAATAAAAAAGGAGGTTCACATTATAAAAGGTGTTGAAGGATTGTATCCAGTGGATATTTCTAAATCAGAGTGTATGCAAAGAGCTGGAAGAGCAGGCAGGGTAAAAAATGGCCAATATATTCTATGTTCAGATTTAGATATTAAAGATCGTATTGATTATCCTGAGCCAGAAATAAGAAGATTAAACCTGGAATCAGTTGTTTTACGATTTATAAAATGGGGTATCTCACCTTTGGATTTTCCCTATTTTCATCATCCAAAAAAGAGTTTGATTTATAAAGCAATACAAAAATTAAAGGTATTTGAAGCAATTTCAAGCAAGGAACAAATTACCGAAGATGGTAAAAAAATGGTTGAACTTCCTGTTTCAATCCGGAGTTCAAGATTTCTCATTGAAGCAACAAAAGGCTCAAAAAAGGTTGTTGAAGATTCAATGAAATTGATTTCAATTTTAGAAATAAAGGGTATTTTAAACAAAGAGTATATGGGAGGAAAATATTATTCCGGACCTTATAATTCTGACCTGCTGAATCAATTGGCTCTTTGGAATTCAGCAAATAAAAACAAAAAGATCATAAGTTATAAAAAGCTTTCTATGGCAAAGGAAATTTATAAAGAATTGAAAAAAAGAATTAGATTTGATAGATTTGTCAGTATAAGTCATTTAGAGGAACATAAAGCATTGTTAAGAGCTATACTTTCTAGTTTTATTGATTGTGTTTATTTAAAAAAAGGAGAAATGTACACAAAAGATAATGAAGATCGCCAATTGGATAGGACTTCAATTCTTTTCAAAACCAGGCCAGATATGGTGACAGGAATACCTTTTGATTTAGTTATAAACTGGGAAAATCAGAGAACTAAAGAAAAAGAGAAAAAATGTCTTAAGTTACTTACATTTGCAACTGAATTATCTTTAAAACTGCTTGAAGAGCTCCATCCTTTTACATACAAAAAAGAGCAGGAAGTAAAAATTGAAAATAAAAAGATTAATGTGTTAAATGAAATTTATTTTGGTAATAAAGTCCTCTCTATATATACATCAACTCCTGAATGGGAAAATCCCCAAGAAAAAGAGATGGTACTCAGAGCTGTTCTTGATTGGTATGAAAAAAATAAACAAAATTATAAACTTGAAATAAGAAAGTCAAACCTGAAAACACATTTCCAGGAAATAGAAAAAATCATTGGTAAAGAATTAGAACCATTTGAATTCTATTGGGAAAAATTTATTTTTAAAGAGTTAAAACAATATTTAAGATCAGAAGATCTTGACATATTTTTTAATTTTCACTCTGGCTTTCTAAATATTAATTTTAGCGATATTCTCCCATATAAATTTATAAAGGAGCTAAAGAAAGCACATTGGCCAAAAAATATTCAATTAAAGAATGAGAATTTGAGGATATTGTATATTAAGAATAGACCTTTTTTAAAACTTACATTTTCTGAATTTGAAAAAATAGATAAGGAGGATTTGGTTTTACCCTTAGGAGAAAGAGTAGCACTTATTTTGAATAATAGAAAATTTTTCCAATGGGATTTTGCTGTTTATTATTTTAATAGAATAAAAAAAAGGAAAATTTTTGAGGAGAAGTGGAAAGACACAAAAAAGAGTACTTTTATTAGAGATTTGATTGATGTACCTTTTCCCCAGGTTTTTATATCAGGCCAGGGTAAGGAGAATGTTAAATTTGAGTTTTATGCAGTTCCAAAAATAGATGGAAATGAGATATATTTAATACATTTTTTTAGTAAAGAGAATGCTTTGAAATATTTTAAATCAATAGAGGAAGATTGGAAGCTGTTTATTAGAAAATATAAACAGAAACATATAGAAGATATATTCAAAAAAAAGGGCTGGAAGGTAAAAAATTGATTTTTGTTATTTTATAATAAGAAAAAAAAGATATTTTTTATGAATATTAAAGATATTAATAAAAAAAATTTTTTTTAAATAAAATA
>JAUXFB010000311.1 GCA_030620255.1 Candidatus Aminicenantota bacterium
AAATTACATATATCTTTTATTGAATTTAAAAATCTGGTACTTTTTTTAATAGATCTTTTACTTGAAGAGGATGTACAGAAAGCTATAGCAAAAGAATATAAAAAATTAAGCTCAGAAAATAAAAAGCAAGTTAAAGATATGATCTTACAAAATCACAAGGAATTTGTAAAATTATTAAAAAATATAGGGGCTTCTAAAGATGAAAATTATATAAAACTATTTAATATATTGAAAAATTTAAGTATATTCTGGTTCAAGACAAAAAATTGGAATTCTTCAAAGATTCGAAAAACTGATATTTTCATGTATCAATTAACTGAAATTTTACTTTCAAAAAAAGAGGAATAATTACATTCCGTTTTTTTTAACTTTATTTATTCTATGAGTTAATTTAATAATATTTATGTTATTTTTAAAATAAGGTTTAAATAGATTATAACCTGAAATTTATAACTTTTTCTATTAATTCAAATTCAGCAGGAAGTGTTTCTCCTGGTTCACCATCATATTCTATATTAACTTCTTCATCAGAATAGACTTTTATGTTTTTTGCTTTTATTATTGTAACTTTCGGATTTTTATTAATTGAGCCTGTATAGAGGTGTCTGGAATTCTTGATAATTTCAAGTTTTTTCATATCTTCAATAAGGATAACATCAAAGTAGCCGTCATCAAGTTTTGCTTCTGGGGCAATTATCATACCTCCTCCAAATATTCTTCCATTAGCTATTGCTACAATCAGGAATTTATTATTTATTTCATATGAATTATCAATAATCATCTTTACATTTTTACTTTTATATCTTTTTAAGGTGAGCAACATACCTTTGTAATATGCAAATGCGCCTCTTTTTAAAGGAGGAATTGAAGATAGGTTTTTTATTACATCAGCACCTAAACCAAAATCAGAAATGTTTATAAAGTATTTGTAGTTTTTCTGTTTATCTTTTAAATTATAAAAGGTAATTTTACCTATGTCAATTTTTTTACTTTTTGAGTTTTTTATTAATTTTACTGATTTAGTGAAATCCCTTGGTAATCTTATGGATCTTGTGAAGTCAGACCCTGTTCCAGAAGGTATTATGCCTAAAGATGCTTCTTGATTAATAGTTGTTGAGCTATTTTTATTAAAAAATCCATTTGTTATTTCGTTTAATGTTCCGTCTCCTCCTACACCAATAATTAAATCATATCCTTCTTTGAGTAGAGATCTTGCAATTTCAGTTGCTTGTTTTGGTTTTTCAGTAAATATATATTTAAATTCTCTAAAGTAATGTGCTATGACCTCTTTTATTATTTCCCATCTCTTTTCTGTTTTACCTTGAGCAGAAAACGGATTTACAATAACGTGAACTTTATCCATCTTTTTTTTGAAAGAGGGATTTTGAAATAAACCCCCCTATAGCACCAGAAATCATGGAGAAAAAGATTAAAAAAGCTATTATTTTTCTGGCCATTATTTTTAAATTACCATTTTGGAAAAACATATCCATCTCATCTTCTATATTTGATGAAAAAATTTTGGCTGTTGATATAATAGCTTCTATTTTTTCAGGTGTTATGTTTGATATAACTATGTATATAAAAACCCCTAAAATGAAGCCTCCAACAGCACCACTTAGCAAACCTGTTAATAATGCATCTGATGTTTTTATTTTTTTATTTTCCTTTATTAATAAATATACGCTTAGAGCACCTCCAAATCCCATTAACATCATAAAAAATAAATTTAAAAAGTTGATAATAGGTATTAGTGATACAGTACCTGCTGCTATACCGCCAATCAATATACATTTTATAGTTGATTTCGTATTATTCATTTTAAAATATCATTGTATTATTTCTAATTTACCATAGTATCTTTGTGGCACTATATCACTTATGGCTATTTTCCCATCTTTTGTTCTGTATTTATATAATTTCGTTTTTGCGCGTCTATTAAAATAGCTACTATACCCCAAGCCCATATATCTCATGACACGTTTTATAAAATTCTTGGTCTCTCTATATGGAGGTACTCCATTGTATTTTTTTACAGCTGTTTCCCCTGAATTATAGGCAGCTAATGTTAAAGGTATATTGTTATACTTTTCATATAGATGTTTTAGATACTTAACTCCTGCTTCTAAATTTTGATCAACATTGAATCTGTCATTAACATTGTAATTTTTTGCAGTATCAGGCATTAATTGCATTATTCCTACAGCTCCCTTTTTTGATACAGCAGATGCATCAAAGCCTGATTCAGCTTTTGCAACAGCTATTATTAAATCTTCCCTTAACCTATGTTTTCTTGAGAGTTTTTTTATTTTGTTTAGATAACTTATTGGGATTATCATAGAGCTTGATGGTCTAATAAATGTGGCATTTTCAGATTTTCCATTTATGCGCATTTTAGGTTTGTTTGAGACAATTATTTTTCCGTTTTTATCTTGTTTTACTATTATATCAGAAAACAGAAAGAATGTTAAAAATAGTAAAATTTGAGATATGAGAAGGATTTTCTTTGTCATTTGATATATTTGTTTAAAATGTTTAGAATACTTTTTTTTGTAGTTTTGAAGTTTTTTATAGGATTTCCTCCTGCTTGAGCAAAATCTGGTCTACCTCCTCCATTTCCATTTACAAGTTTTGCGATCTCTTTTACTATGT
>JAUXFB010000015.1 GCA_030620255.1 Candidatus Aminicenantota bacterium
AATTCTGTGTTTGCTTTTTTATGATAGTCCAAAACCTTTTCTTGAAGTTCAAAAAATCTTTTTATCATTTTAGATATATATAATATATTTTTTATATATTATCAATATCCTTTATTAAAATATATGAGAGTTTGAGTTAAAAAAAGGTTGAAATAAGTGATTTTATGTGATAAATTTAGGTTTTATGAAAAAGAAACTTTTGTTTATTTTAAAGATATTTGGTTTTGTATTTTTATATTCCGCTATTTTTATCGCATCGGTTTTTTTTACAATGAGCATTTTAATCAAAGGAGAAGAAATAAAAGCCCCGAATTTTGTAGGAAGAACTTTGGATGAGTCTTATAAACTGGCATCTCAGAAGGGCGTGCGATTGAAAAAGATAGCAGGGAACTATAACAAAAATTATAAGCCATTAACTGTTATTGATCAGTTCCCTTGTTCTGAGGTCAACATTAAAGAGAAATCATTTGTAAAAATATTTGTGAATTCAGAAATATCTGAAGTAATTGTCCCAGATCTTACTGGGTACACTTTAAAAAAGTGTAAGAGTTTACTAAAAGAAAATGATTTAAGAAAAGGGTATGTTTCTTATATAGATGCAGATTATGTTCCTGTTGATTTTATTATAGCTCAATCCTATTCCCCTGAAATCAGGATACCAGGAGGCAGTAAGGTTGATTTGCTTGTAAGTAAAGGGAGAAAAAGGAGATCTTATATTATGCCTGATTTAATTGGGAGACAAGTAGAAAAAGTGGTGTTTTTTTTTGAAAGTAAAGGTTTAAGAATATCAAAGATTACTCAAGTACTTTATCCTGGACTGGAACCAGGAATTATAATCAAACAATTTCCTTCTTCTGGATTTAGAATAAACTCAAAAAATTTAATAAGCATTCAGGTGAGTGAATGAACCCTATTTTCCCTTCAATATTGTCAACAAATTATTTTAATCTTGAATCAAGGTTGAATGAGTTTAATTCAAATGCAATTGATTTTATACATCTTGATGTTATGGATGGACATTTTGTTGATAATATTTCTTTTGGGCACAGGGTTGTATCTTCAATTAAATTTAAATTTAAATTTAAAATTGATTCTCACTTAATGGTAAATAACCCTGAAAAGATGATCTCAAAATTTATTCATTCTGGTTCTGATTGGATCTCTTTTCATGTTGAGACTAAGAATAAAATTAGAGAAAATATTTCAAATATAAAGGCTCATAATCTAAAAGCTGGTATTGTAATAAATCCTGATACTGCAATAGATACGCTTTTCCCTTATATAAATGACGCTGATTACATCTTGTTTATGAGTGTTTTCCCTGGATATGGAGGGCAAGAGTTTATAGGTTCAACAGTTGATAGGATTTTAAAAATAAAAGAGAGAATAAGATATGAAGGAAGTAATTGTTTTATCCAGGTGGATGGAGGTATTAATACTTCAAATATTGAGATATTAAAGGATGCTGGAGTTGATGTTTTTGTGATTGGTACATTTTTATATAATTCAGATAATATAAAAAAAACAATTATGAGTATTTTAAGTAGAATAAATGGAGTTTAAAATGAAGAGAAAAATTTTTATTATTTTAACACTGGTGTTATTGATTTTTTCAGGATGTAAGTCTAAAAAAGAGGTGATCACTGTTGCGTTTGAAAAAGGGTCAGATAAGGAGATGTATGAAAAAGCGAAAAAATATGTTGGGAAAAATTCAGATAAGGCAAGATTGATATTTAAGCAAGTTGTACAGATGTTTCCAGAAAGCATATATGCAAAGAAATCTAAAATAGGAATTGCTGATTCGTATTTTAAACAAAAAGACTCTGCATCTTTAATAATTGCTGCAGCAGAATACCAGGAATATGTAAATCTTTATCCAAATTCACCTGATGCTATATATGCAAAATATCAAATTGGAATGTGTTACTTTAAGCAGGTAAGAAAACCAGGAAGAGATCAAGCAAATACTTTTGAGGCAATTAGAGCTTTTGAAGGTTTGATCAAACAATATCCAGATACCAATGAAGCTGGAGAGGCCAAAAAAAAGATTAAAGAAATGCGAGAAAATCTTGCAATTCATTATTTTCGTATTGGATATTATAATTATAAGTTTAAAGCATATAAAGGAGCAATAGCACGTTTTAAACAAGTAATGGATGAATACCCCGATTTCAAAGATAATGATAAATTATTCTTTTTTGCAGGAAAAAGTTATCTGGCAATGAGAAAATTTGATACTGCTATTTCTTTTTTTCAGAAGGTTATTAATAGTTTCCCAAAATCAAAATACTTAAAAAAATCCCATAGAATGATAAAAAAGATAAATAAAATAGATAGAGAGGCATTGGAGAGAAGGAGATTAAAGAAGATAGAAGAACAGAAGAGAAGATTTGAAAAAAGACGTTCAAAAAAATAAAACAGTTCTTTTCAATTCAAGTTCTATAATACAATATCAGAAATAGTAGATTTGTCGTATAACTTTTGTTTTGATTTATGAGCTGATTTCAGAATATTTGGGATTGCAATCGCTGCTACTATGCCGGCTGATGCGATTGCTGGTAGAAGCACTATATATTCTATATTTGAATTGTGGTTGAATGTGGAAATTGTTCCCTCTTCTGTATTCTGTAAAACTCCATAAAAGTACCAATTTTTCTGAAAAGATTTGAAAAAGTTAAAAGCAATCTTATCTTCAGTTTTAATCTTTTTATATGTACCAATAGCTTTTTGTTGAATTTTCCAGATGAGCTGGAATAGTCTAGGGCTAACAAATCTAAAACCATTACCTTTATTGGGAATGTTTGTTGCTATTTTTTTGAATTCTTTATAGGATGTCAAACCATTTCCTTTTTCATTTGCAGATAATATTGCATCTACAACTTTAGTATGGGAAGCTAGGATTAGAATGTTATCTTTTTGTACAATTTCTGGTTTTACAGGTATTGGAATTGGAGGGACTGGGATTATCAGTTTTTTAATACCCTTTTTCTCTGATTTTTGTTCAAGGTGGAGCTTTGTCTTTAATAAGTTGAAAATTGTGTTATCCTTTACATAGAATACAATAGCTATTCCCGGCTCCGGAATATTTATTGGAGTTTTCCCAATTGGAATGGAAAGTTTTTTTTCTCTATCAAAAGTCAAAATATAGCCAATTTTCCCTTTTAGAGAGTCCAGTAATTTCTTAAGATCAATTCCTTGTTTTTGTAAAGCAGGCTCAACAGAATTAATGGATTTTTTTACATTTTGTAAATCTGAGTTCTCTATCTCTGTTTTAATCCAGTTCCATAAATTGTTTAAACGAAGGTTTATGAAACCAGCCATTACTGTATCTGCAGGCAGGAGTCTCAATTCTTTCAGTTCCTGTGGTTTTTCTTCCATAAGTCGCCATATCAGGCCATTGCCATTCTCTTTATAGTGATGTACAATTATTTTGCTGTGATTGAGATTTTTCTCAATTTTAATAGAACTTATTCCCATTCCACTTATTTCTGTTAACCCACTGTTTTTGAAAATTTTGAAGACAAAATCAAAAATTTTTAATGTATCATTATTTTCCATATTAGATTTAGAAACCTGTAAATCAATTATTTTACGTAGTTTTCCAGCAAACCTTTCTATAGATTTAACAACTCTCTCTGTACTGTAATATAAGTAGAGATTGCCTCCCTGATCCAGTTTAGAAGTTACTTCAGAAAAACTATTCTTTACAGCAGGTTCAATCTTAGGAGTAGGACTCTTGTGCATAACAAGATATATAACTGCTCCTCCAATGAGTATCCCAACAAGTAAACAAATAATAATTTTTTTCATATTCACACCTCCTTCTATTTTTTAATTATATACTATTTATATTATTAATTTAATACCATTCCATTACAGTTTGTGTTAGGAGAATGCATTATGAACAGAGATGTTGCAGCTTATAGATAAAAATTCAATAAAAAACTGGAACTTGACAATATAGAACATGTCCTGATTCCCTTGTGAAAGGAAATCAAGACAATATTCTTAGAAATAATTCTATAATTTGACTACATTTGTAGCCTGATCGCCTTTTGGACCCTGGCGAATTTCAAATTCAACTTCTTCGCCTTCGTCTAATGACTTATAGCCTTGACCTTGAATTTCATTATGATGGACAAAAATATCTTTTCCATCTTCCATTTCAATAAATCCAAAACCTTTTTGGGAATTAAACCATTTAACTTTTCCTTTAGCCATTGTTATCTCCCTCCTTTTTAAAATTTAACGCAAATAGAGGCAGAAATTTATAATTACAATGAAAGTTGTTTTTATTGGGTATTATTTGATCTCTCACCTTTACTTACTAAGAAATAAAATTATATTATACAACTATGCAGATGTCAAGTGATATAAATAGGAAAATTTATTAAATTTTTAGAATTACCACTCATTATGAAAAAATGTTTAGATAAAAGTGGAAAAAATGGTATAATAAATCTAAGAAAGTATAGTGATAAAGAAGAGAAATAATTTTCCAGAAAAGCCTGGAATATATTTGTTTAAATCAAAAAAAAATAAAGTTTTGTATATAGGTAAGGCTAAAAATATAAAAAAGCGAGTTTCTCAGTACTTTAAGAAAAAAAATGATTTAATTGTAAAAAATCTTTTAAATAAATCATATGAAATTGACTTTATTGTTACTGATGATGAAAAAGATGCTTTACATCTGGAATATAATCTTATCCATAGTTATAAGCCTCCTTTTAACATAAGATTAAAGGATGATAAGAGTTACCCTTTGATCGAGATAAAACTTAAGGATGAATTTCCAGGTATTTATTATTCTAGAAAGATTGATGAAAAGAATTTTTACATAGGGCCAATACCTGATTCTAAAAAGGCCAAATTTATAATTGATATAGTAACAAAGATTTTTAAACTTAGAACATGCACAAATAATGTATTCAAAAGGTCATGTGTATGCCTTTATTATTATATTGGGAGGTGCTCTGCGCCCTGCATTAAGAAGATTGATAGGGATAAATATAATGAGAATGTAAGAGAAGCAATTGAATTTCTTAGAAATAAAAAAACAAAAGTTATTAAAAGACTTTACAAAGAGATGGAACAATGTTCTGATGAATTAAGATTTGAGGAAGCACAAAAGAAAAAAGAGGAAATAGAATTAATTAATGAATTCAATCCTGGATCTTATATCTCTACAACCATGAAAGTTGATTATGATGTGATAGCAATTAATAATAAGAATAATGAAAGTTCAATTATTTTATTTTCAGTTATTCAGGGTAAGGTTAAAAAGAGAGAATTTTTTTCTTTAAGCAATTTAAATACAAGCAGAAAAGATATTTTAAAGGGTTTTATCATATCTTTTTATAGGGAAAATAATATTCCAGAAGAGATAATTGTTCAATTTCTTCCTTTAGACTATGAATATATTGAAGAGATGTTTTCAAGGTTTGTAAAAAAGAAGGTGAAAATTAAAGTTCCTTATCAAGGTAATAAAAAAAGGATGCTTGAATTAGCAGAGAAAAATTTAGAGTTCTATGCAAGAAAAAATGATTATAGTGTTATTGTTGAGAATATAAAAAGTAAATTAAATCTAAAAAATTTACCTTTTTTGATAGAAGGTTATGATATATCTCATTTTTCGGAGAGGGATAGAGTAGGTGCTGTAGTTGTTTTTAAAGATGGAAGGGCATCAGGTTCAATGTATAGAAATTATATAATTAAAAATGCAAAACCAGGTGATACTGAAGCTATAAAAGAGGTTTTGAAGAGAAGATTTAAGGAAATTAAAAAGTGTCCTGATCTTATTGTTGTTGATGGTGGTAAACCTCAATTGAGTGTTGCTAAGATTGTGAAGAAGAATCTTAATATAAGTTCTGATATTATTTCAATTGCAAAAAGAGAGGAGAGAATCTTTTTAGAAAAAGGGGGTTCTTTTTTATTCCAAAAGGATTCTCCTGAAATGTTGTTATTTCAGAAAATTAGGGATGAAGCGCATAGGCGGGCTATAACACATCACAGAAAGAGAAGAGAGAAAATTTAAAAAATGGATAAAATATGGGTCTGTGATATAATTTTTTTAAAATTTAAGGAGTCAAAATGAAGGATTGTGCTTTTTTATTTCCAGGGCAAGGATCCCAAACAATAGGAATGGGTAAAGATCTGTATGATAAAACAGAATTTGGTAAAAAGATATTTAAAATGGCTGATGATGTTTTGGGGTATCATTTGTCTAAGATTTGTTTTGAAGGGCCTGAACAGGAGCTTAAATTAACATATAATACACAACCTGCTTTATTAACAGTTTCATATATTTTGTATAACTTGTTTGGAAAAGAACCTCTTATAGCTGCTGGACATAGCCTTGGGGAGTATTCAGCTCTTTTGTGTGCTGAATCAATTAAATTTGAAGATGCAGTTACCCTTGTTCATAAGAGAGGTAATTATATGCAGGATGCAGTTCCTGTTGGAAAGGGTGCAATGGCTGCAATAATTGGAGCTAATATTGAAATGGTAAAGAAGACTGTCTCAGAAGTTAATGGAATTGTTAATCTGGCGAACTGGAATAGTTCTTCTCAAATTGTAATATCCGGTGAAAAAGAAGCAGTTGAAGAAGCAGTTGAAAAGATATCAGCCCCAAAATCTGTTTTTCTTCCAGTTTCAGCTCCTTTTCACTCAGAACTTATGCTTCCAGCGCAAAGAAAATTAGCACATGACCTTAGGAATACTGAATTTAAGAATCTTAAGTTCCCGGTTGTTAATAATGTTGAGGCAAAGGAAACCATAGATGGTGAAGAAACAAGAGAAGCATTAATAAAACAGGTGACAAACCCTGTTTTATGGCACTCTACAATGATTAAATTTATTCAAGAGATGAAAATATATAAGTATGTTGAAATTGGTACTGGTAAAGTACTTGCAGGTCTTTTGAAAAGAACTGCGAGAGAGCTTCAAATAGAAGTTGAAATGATGAATATTCAAACCTTAGATGACATAAAAAATATACAGATTACCTAATAAAAATATAAATTAAGATTATTTAAGAGTAGATTTGATAATTAATCTACTAATTTGACGTTTATTGCTTGAGGTCCCTTATCTCCATCTGTAATTTCAAATGTAACTTCTTGACCTTCTTGTAATGTTTTAAATCCTTCATCAGTTATGTTTGTGTAATGTACAAATACATCTTTTCCATCTTCTTTTGAAATGAAGCCGAAGCCTTTTTTTGAATCAAACCATTTAACTTTTCCTTTTAACATAAAAATTCCTTCCCTTAAATTAAAATTAAAATTTCAGATTATCATAATTTCTTTAAAATTGCAAGAAAATAGAATTGAAAATTGAAACAAATAAAAAACAAAAAAAGAGGGTTAAAAAAGTTCTTTTAATAAATGCGTTGACATTGATTTAGATTCTTTTATAATATAATAACTCTATTTTTTATCTCTATTATTAGATTATTAAGGAGGAATAGCATGGCAAGAGTTGAGCCTTTTAAAGGGTTAAGACCTAGAAAAGACATAGTAGATGAAGTGGCATCACCACCGTATGATGTACTGAATTCCCAGGAAGCAAGAGAATTTGCTAAGGGGAATGATTTCTCTTTTTTACACATTGTTAAACCTGAGATAGATTTGCCCGAAGGAACTGATCTTTATTCAGATAAGGTTTATGCAAGAGCAAAAGAGAATTTTGAAAGATTCCAAAATGAAAAAATCCTGATTAAGGATGATAAAAAGAATTTTTATATTTATAAACAAATTTGGAAAGAGCATGTTCAAATAGGTCTTGTTGCTGGAGCTTCTGCTAAGGATTATCAAGATGATGTCATAAAAAAGCATGAGTTAACAAGAGAGGATAAGGAAAAAGATAGGATGAGGCATATTGAAACTTTAAATGCCAATACTGGTCCAGTATTTTTGATTTTTAAACAGATAAAGGAAATTGATGATCTTTTTGAGGAAGCAATGCAAGGAGAACCTGAATATGATTTTGTTTCTAAAGATGAAGTACGTCATGTTTTTTATGTGGTAAGGGACGAGAACCTGATTGATTCTATAAAAGATGAATTCTCTAAATTGGACTATCTTTATGTAGCTGATGGCCACCACCGTTCTGCTTCAGCAACAAAAATAAAGATAAAGAGAGAAAAAGAGAACAAAAACCATACTGGAAATGAGGAATATAATTTTTTCCTTTCTGTAATATTTCCACACAATCAGATGAAAATTCTTGCTTACAACAGGGTTGTTAAAGATCTTAGAGGATTGTGTAAAGCTGAGTTGTTTTATAAGATATCTGAAAATTTTGAATATAAGGAAACAGAAAAAAAGATTCCTGATTCATGCCATGAATTTTGTATGTATATTGAAGGTAAATGGTATTTATTACGAGCAAAGAAGGGAAGTTTTGATGAAAAGGAAGTTGTTAAGTCTCTTGATGTGTCAATTCTACAGAATAATCTTCTTGATCCAGTTCTTGGAATAAAAAACCCAAGAAAAGATGAAAGAATTAATTTTGTTGGTGGAATAAGGGGTTATGAAGAATTAGAAAAGCTGGTTGATAAAGGGGGATATAGGCTTGCTTTTTCCCTTTTCCCAACAACTATAGACCAATTGTTCCAGGTTGCTGACTCTGGTAGAAATATGCCTCCTAAATCAACTTGGTTTGAGCCCAAATTAAAGAGTGGTTTAGTTACTCATTTGTTAGAAGACTAAATGGAGATGTAAATGACAATACTTGAGGGTAAGAGAGTTTCATCTGAAATCAAACTTCAGATAATTGAAGAAATAAATATACTAAAAAAAACAACAGGTAAAGTACCTGGTTTATCAGTTGTGATTGTTGGAGAAAATGAAGCATCTAAAGTTTATGTTAAATCTAAAGATAAGATGGCTTCTGAACTTGGAATTAAATCAAATGTAATTGAATTTGATGAAAATATTTCTTCTGATGAATTGATTCAGAAGATAATAGAACTAAATGAAAATGATGAAGTTAATGGTATCCTTATTCAACTTCCTTTACCTAAAAAGTTTAATACATGGGAAATATTGGATAATATAAGTCCTGACAAGGATGTTGATTGTTTTCTTCCAATAAATCTTGGTATGATTTTTTTGAACAGAACAACTATTTTTCCGTGCACTCCTGCTGGTATTTTAAAAATCTTTGATTTTTATAATATCAATGTTTCCGGAATGAATGCAGTGGTTGTTGGGAGAAGCTTTATTGTAGGTAAACCAATAGCTGCTATGTTAACGAACAGAAATGCTACTGTTACTATATGTCACTCAAAAACAAAGAATTTAGCAGGTCATTTAAGAAGAGCTGATTTGCTTATATCTGCTATTGGTAGGCCTGGTTTTATTTCAGAGGATATGGTTAAAGAGGGTTCTATTTTAATTGATGTTGGTATAAATTATATAAACAAAAAAGATGATGTGAATGAGTATTGTGTAGAATCACAAATTAAAAAATTTGATAGAAAAGGATATGCAATAACTGGAGATATTCATAAAAAGGCGTATAAAAAGGCATCATCTTACACACCAGTTCCAGGAGGAGTTGGCCCTATGACAGTTACAATGTTAATGTATAATACATTGCAATTATTTAAGAAAAAACAGAATTTGTTGAAATAATTCATAAGGAGCAGCAAAACAGGAAACATGGAGAAAAATTTAAAAGGGGAAATTTTAATAACAGGAGCTTCTGGTTTATTAGGAAAAGAACTTGTTAAAATTTTTTTAAAAAATGATTTTTTTGTATTTGCTCAATATCATAATAATAAGCCAGAACAAAAGAAAAATTTAGAGTGGGTGTATGCGGATTTTTCAAGTTTAAAAGGTATAAGAGATTTTCTGGAAAAAAATAAAAATAGGTTTAACCAATGTGAATATCTAATTAATAATTATGGACCAATAATATATAAAGATATTTCAGATTTGAAATCAGAAGATTTTTTAAGTGATTTTTATCACAATGTTGTTACAGCATTTGAAATAACTGATTTTTTTGTAAAAAACACAAATATAAAATCAGTTGTAAATTTAGGTTTTGATTCTATTGGGAAGATAAAAGCGTATAAAAAAATTTTAACTTATGCGTGTGCAAAAAATTCTATCCTTTTGCTAATAAAGTCTTTTGCAAAACAATATGTAAATATATGTTTCAATGTGGTATCTCCTAAAACACTTGAAGGTGCATCGGTAGAACTAAAAAAAGAAAGGAAAATTTTTCCGGAAAAGGTTGCTATTAGAATATATAATAAAATAATGGGTTTAAGTGAAAATGTTTTTTAAGATAGAAAATAAAGATAGAAGAAATTTAGAGAGAAATGGGATATTATATACAAAAAGAGGTAGAATAGAGACTCCGTTTTTTATGCCAGTTGGAACCTTTGGAAGTGTTAGAGCATTGACAATGAAACACCTTTATGATTCAGGTGCGCAAATCATTCTGTCAAATACTTATCATTTATTTTTGAGGCCTGGTGTTGAAGTTATTAAAAGATTTGGATCTCTTCATGATTTTATTTCCTGGGATAAACCCATACTTACAGATAGTGGAGGATTCCAGATTTTTTCTATTAAAGGTAATTCAAAAGTTTCTGTTGAAGGAGTGAAATTTAAGTCTCACATTGATGGTTCCGGGTTTTTTTTAACACCTGAGAGTGTTGTTGATATTCAGAATGTGTTTGATTCAGATATGCAAATGGTGCTTGATAATTTTGCATCTTATCCTGCTTCAAAAGAAGAAGATAAAAATGCTTTGAAAATAACTCATAAATGGGCAAATAGGGCAAGAAACAGATTTCTTGAAACAAACAGGAATAATTTCCAATTTGGGATTGTTCAGGGAGGATTGTTCAAGGATTTAAGAGAAGAATCTATAGAAACCTTATCAAATCTAAACTTTGATGGTTATGCAATTGGGGGTTTGAGTGTTGGTGAGACCAGGGAGGAATTCGAAGAGATGATTTCTTTTGTGGTTCCCAAAATGCCTTTTGAAAAGCCGAGATATCTTATGGGTTCTGGAACCCCTGAGGAAATTTTATTCGCTGTTGAGAATGGGATTGATATGTTTGATTGTGTTCT
>JAUXFB010000129.1 GCA_030620255.1 Candidatus Aminicenantota bacterium
TTTAATAATTCTTTTTTGTGTGTTATTTTCTGTATCTATATTTATTTTAATATTAAAATTACCTTCCAATTCATTAATAGGATATAAATTCAAAATATTCGAAGCAAAATCACTGTATCTGTAAATATAGAAGTGCTCTATTTCAAACCTATATTTGTCAATTAGGTTTAAAAATCTCATGTAATTTTTTTCGTTTACATCTTTGAAATATCTGTTTTTTTGAAATAATCTTAATATATTATTTATATCTAACTCTTTACTGTCACATATACTAACAGAAAATTTCACTACAAAATCAGAAAGAACCTCGAATCTAGTAAAATCTATAAAATCAAATTCAAGGGACTTTGAAATTTCAAAAATTATTATAAATTGGACAAAAAGTTTTTCTACATTTTTTTTATTTAGCTCTTCAATTTTTTTCATATTTACTTCATTTAAATCTTCCATAATAATATCTATCTCAAAATTATTATAAGTATAGAAAATAATTTTCTGAAAAAAATTTGAGCTTATATTAAAAATATTATTTAGTCTTTTTAAGTTCGAATCAGAATAAGGTATAACTATATTTTTTAAATTCTTAACACCTGTGTTTTTTACAATAAAGTGATTTTTCTTAACAAAATCTTCATTAAGTTTTTTTTGTTTCAATAATCAGTTAACTATTTTTTTTTCAATTTCTTTAAGCAAATCAGAAATATCACGAAAATTTTTATCTACTCTTAAAATTTCATTTGCTAATCTTTTTGCTAAACCATAATCCTCGTTTAGCTTGAATGTTAAAACAAGTTCATATTTCACAGCAAGGTACTCTTCATCTTCCCTGCCTGGAGTTTCAATAGCTTTTTCAAACCAACTAATCGCATCATCATACAGCCCTTTTTCTCTAAAACACATTCCAAGCAATCCAGCTGAATCAAAAAACTTTAAAGGGTGTTTAGAAGATATTAGAAACTCATGAATTGCCTCTTCGATCAATCCCATTTCTTTATACGCTATTCCTAAATTATATCTTGTATCATAATCTTCCTGCCCAATCTTCTCATCAACGCCTTTTCTAAATTCTTTAAATATTTCACTCATATTTTTTTCAATTGTTGAGGTCTTCTGCTTTTGAATTTCTTCAATCCAAGAATTAATCGATTCTAATTCTTTAGAAACATTATTCTCTGGTTTTAAGTAAGCTTCATCATCTAAAAAAAATTCTCCTTGTTTTAATATTTCTTCATCACTTTCGAGTGTAAATATATCCTGCTGAGTAATTTCTCCAAATGGAGATTCAGCATTAGAATCAGAACCTTCTTCCATTATTACATTATCAATATCTAAAAAATTACTACTTGAAGATAATGCAGGTTCTTCTTTTATCCCTTCTTGCTTAAATTCAGGTGATGGAGATTGAATTATCTGATCTTTATCAATTTCAATTATCGGAATATTTTCCGTTTCCTCCGGTTCTTCCATTTCAATATCAAAGGAGAGATCGTCAAGATCAGTAAATTCCTCTTTTGACAATTTCACTTCTGACTTTTTCTCAAATTCACCAACATCAATATCAATTTTTGAATCTTCATATTCCTGGATTATATGGCTTTCATCTGTTATAGATGGCTCTATTTCAAAATCTTTTTTAACTTCTTCTGAAACAGTTGCAGATACGCCTTTCTTAGATGCTTTCTTCTTAGCTTCTTCTAATCTTTTTGTTCTCAAAAGTAATTCTCTGTTTTCAGGATATTGCCTTTTTATTTTTTCAATTAATTTCTCAGCATCACCAAAATAGCCATCATTAATATAAAAATCCAATTCTGACATATTGGATGATAAATTTTGTAATACTTCTTTTTCTGGCTGAATCTCTGAAGTGTGGCTATGCTCAAGCTCTGAAAGGATAAACACATCACTTTCCTTTTCTATCTCCTCTGCAGAACCAACTTCTTCTAAACTCTCTGCATTTATTTCATAAATTTGTTCCTGAACTTCTTCCTTATCAAAAGTAAGTTGAATACTTGTTTTTTCATTTCCAGATAATTCAACAAGCCTATCATCAGTTGGTTTGAGAGTAGATAACTTATTGAGTAACGTATTATATTCTTCATCCAAATTTTTTAACCTATACAATTCTAATAGTTCAATACCCTCTTCAACCAATAATTCAATATCATTTGATAGTTGATAGGCATCAAATAGTTTCAATCTAGTTTCAATATTATTAGGAAATGCATTTTTTGTTCTTATCAAAACCTCAATTGCCTTTTTATAATCACTAATTTTTATGGCATCTTCGACAATTCTAAGGTTGAAACTAATAAATTCCTTCTCTTTTCCATCTTTTCTCTTTTTTTCGTCTATCTCCTCTTCAATGTCTTTACCTTCTAAAGCTGATAGCTGCTCCTCATATGTAAAAGGAGAATTAGATAATTTAATTAATTCTTTCAATATTCCTTTTAACTCTTCGTCCATCCCATTTTCTTCATATATTGGAATAAGAGATTCATATAAAGCTATTAAATTATTTTTCTTTCCACTTGATTTAAATATTGTAGACAACTTTAATAATGCAGGCAAATAAGAATTATCCGAAGCAATGATAAATCGCAACAAAGATGCTGCCTCTTCATACTTATTGTCTTTAATATGCTTCTCAACAAGTGGAAGAAACAAATTGTATGTCTTATCATATTCTTCTCTCTGCAAATAGACTTTCCCCAATTTCATAATAATCTCTGTTTCTTCTGGATTAATTTCAGCAATCTTTTTATAAACTTTTTCAGCTTCATCCATTAAATTATTTTCAAAAAGCAACTCCCCTAAAATTTTCAATAATTCAATATGCTTAAATAAATCTGAGCCAATACCTTTCAACAAATTAATTGCTTTTTGATCATTTCCCTGAGCTTTATAGCAATAAACTAATTTTTCAAGTATTTTATAATCTTTTAATTTCCTAAATATATCTGAAAGTAAATTTTCAGCCCTTTTAAAATCTTTTTTATTTATCATTATCTCAGAGGCAGTCAAATATTCACTTGTAGCATTTTGAACCAGATTTTGTTTAATATAACTATCTGCGAGGAGAAGCCTCATTTTTATATTATTCCTGTCAAATTCCAATATTTTTTTATACATATCAAGAGATTTTACATAATCGTTTTTCCCTTTGTACTTATCAGCAAGATCAAGATAAATTTGTTTGGCATCTATTATTAATCCCTGTTTTGTATATAAATCCGCTAATTTAAAATAGATTTCCTCATTATCAGAACTAATCCTTGAAATACGTTTATACATTGCAATCGCTTTAGTAAAAAATCCCTCTTTTAAATAATAATCCGCAATCCACTCAAATTGTCTCACTGCTTCAGCTTCTCTATTCTCTTTGAGCTGAAGGTCTCCAATAATTCTTCTTATCTCAAGATCCTCTGGCCTAATTTCCAATATTTTTTCATACTGTCTTATAGCAGAGTCAATTTTCCCTTGTCGGAAAAATTTGTTTGCTTGAGCTAATAAAGCTATCCTCTTATCTGCTGACATTTTCTTATCTTAAAACTCTTTCTATGAAACCCAGTTATTTTCTTTAACGAAATTGCATTTATGTGATTTAAAGTTGGGTACCCTTTATTTTTTTTTAAATGATATTCTGGAAAATATTCCGAAAAAGAGATCAACAAAAAATCCCTAAATACTTTAGCAATAATAGAAGCTGCAGCAATAGACAAACTTTTATTATCTCCCCTTAATATCCCTTCACCTGGTATATTCAGAAAATCAGGTTTCATGCCATCTATTAAAACATAATTCGGTGAAATTTGCAATCTGCTTACAGCCATTTTTATCGATTTTTTTGTAGCTTCTAATATATTGATTACATCTATCTCCTCATTCCAACACCATCCAATAGAGAAAGCAAAGGAATTTTTGTATATGTACTTAGCTAAACCAAGTCGTTTATTATGATTTAATTTCTTTGAATCTTTTATCTCAAAATTTAACTTTTCCGGATTCAGAATAACTGCACCTGAAACAACTGGTCCAAATATTGCTCCCCTACCTACTTCATCAACTCCACAAATATATCTATATCCTTTTTTCAACAGATATTTTTCTATATCATAATCACACATTAACGGAGTTCTTTTAATCTCGCAGCCTTTCCTTTTAGTTTCCTGAGAAAATAAAGTTTTGCCCTTCTAACCTTGGCATGTTTCTTTATCTTAATATTTTGAACTAATTTAGAATTCAAAGGAAAAATTCTCTCAACAAATATGCCAAAAGAGTTTTTTCTTACTGTAATTGTTTTTGAAATCCCAGAATTTTTTAATGCAATTACTGTTCCTTCAAAAATTTGAATACGTTCTTTGCCCCCCTCAATAACTCTGTAATATATTTTAGCTACATCTCCAGGTTTTATTTCAGGGAGATCTCTTCTGACCTCAATATAATAATTTAAGTTATCTAAAGCTTTTAATTTATCTTTCTCTAATTTCTTTTCCTGTTTTTTTTCTGTTTCTTGCTCTGATTTAGTTTCGTGCACTACTTTTTCATCATTAATTTTGGTACTTTCTTCTTTTTTATCCTTATCTTCAATTGTATTCTTTTTTTCTTTTTCTTCCGACATTCTTATTCTCCTAAATAAAAGTATTGATTTAAGTTATTTATTCTACTATTTTTTTACCTATTTTTCAATATGTTTAACCTTATTAAATTATATTTAATGTAGCCAATGTTGACTGAACCTTCTTATTTTGCTATAAAATCAACATGAAGAAAGGTGTTATTCTTATTTCCCTATACATTATTATAATACCATCTCATTTTTTATTCTCTGAATTGAATAACAGATGGATTGAACAACTAAATAAATATTCTGAAGTCTTTTCAATCATTAAAAAACATTTTCCTGAAAAAATTGATGCCCAAAAAATGGTTTTTTATTCAATTAAAGGATTTTTAAAAAAACTCGACCCCCATTCTTATTTTCTTGACCCTATAGCTTTTAGATCAATGTTTGAAGACCAGAGCGGTAATTATTACGGAATCGGAACAAAAATAACTAAATATGGAGACAATCTGACCATTATTGCTCCATTAAAAGATTCACCAGCTTACAAATTGGGAATAAAACCAGGTGATATAATTATCAGCATAAATGGGAAAGATACGAGAAACATGAGCCTTGATGAAGCTATGAAAAAATTAAGAGGTTCAAAAAATACTTATGTAAATATAGAAATAATGAGGGAAAAAATAAATAAACCTATACCCTTTAAAATTAAA
>JAUXFB010000045.1 GCA_030620255.1 Candidatus Aminicenantota bacterium
TCTGCTGCCGGCAGGAGTCCCCGTTACAACAATATCCAGATTGACGGTGCACAGAACAATGACCTGTTCGGATTGGGAAACAGTGGAACACCGGGTGGTCAAACCATGGTTACTCCCATCAGTCTTGATGCGATCCAGGAATTCCAGATTGTTTTGGCACCCTATGATGTTCGTCAGGGGATGTTTACCGGTGGAGGTGTAAATGTTATCACTAAATCCGGAACCAATGATTATCACGGTAGTGCGTTTTTCTACGGCAGAAATGAAAGCCTAGTGAGGAAAGGCTCCAATGAAGTAGGCGAGCTTATGGAATTCCCTGAATTCAGCGAAAGTACCTTTGGTTTAACTGTTGGCGGTCCCATTATAAAAAACAAACTTTTCTTTTTTATTAGTGGTGAAATGAAAAAAGAGAAGAGCCAAAAAGATCTGAATTATATTATTGACGGTACAGGCAGTTCAACCGACTACGGGCATAAAGATGAAGCAGACAGGTTTGTCAGCCTCCTCAATGGTTACGGACACGATGCCGGTAGCTATGGTCCAGTATCGAATGATTTTGACAGTAAACAGTTATTTTTCAGGTTAGACTGGAATATCAATAAGAATCATAGATTGACTCTGCGTAATAATTATGTTGATGCAAACAGGGAAATTCTAAGAAGAAACGCCAGTTATGCTTTTGCTTTTGAGAGTTGGACCTATCTGATGGAAAGTACAACAAATTCCACTGTGCTTCAGTTAAACAGTACATTAGGAAAGAATCTGTTCAATGAATTGATTCTGAACTATACAACGATCCGTGACAAGAGAGCTCCCATAGGTGATCCATTCCCAGCTATTCAAATCCGTGATGTTGGTTTTCAAGCCGGAAGTGAAACCTATTCACACAAGAACCAATTAGACCAGGATCTGCTTGAAATCACAAGCAATCTTACACTTTATGCTGGTGACCATACAATTACCTTTGGAACTCATAATGAGTTCTTCAAATTCTATAATGTTTTTGTTAAGAGAGCTTATGGTCATTATTATTTCCAAAATCTGGATGATTTTGAAGCAGGAAAAGCATATAGATACAGGCATGTTTATTCAAACACCAATGACCCCTTAGCTCCGGCAAAATTTTCTGTCAGCCAATTAGGCTTTTATGTGGGTGATGAATGGACTGTTTCACCTAAATTTAACCTGACTTTCGGAATTCGTGCTGATATGCCTTTGTTCCCGGATACACCCACTGCTAATCCTGCTGTATTAGCTGCATTCGGTATACCTACTGATCATATGCCCACTGGCAATATACTGTTTTCTCCACGTGTAGGTTTTAACCTTGATCTGGGAAATAAGGAAACTCAACTTCGCGGCGGTATTGGTGTTTTCTCAGGAAGAACTCCCTATGTATGGATATCGAACCAGTATTCCGTTAACGGAGTAGATCTTACCGAAATTTATTATACTAATTATTCAGGTGTTGATTTTGTTTCAGATCCATATAATCAGCCTAAAATGGCAGGCGGATCTACAGCTGAAATCAACATACATGACAAGAACTATAAATTCCCCCAAAGCTTAAGAACCAATATAGCTGTAGACAGGGAACTGCCCTATGGTTTTACAGGCACTGTTGAATTTGTCTATTCCAAAGCTATTAATGAGATTAAATATGAGAATCTCAATCTCCAACAGGTAGGTACCCAGCCTGACGGACGTCCTGTTTACGGACATAATAACTATAAGACCTACTGGGATGTGGACTGGAAATACCCGGCTTTCACTAATGTTATATACCTGACCAATACCAACAAGGGATTTAATTACTCCCTCTCTTTTCAATTGCGGAAGGAATTTAAGAGTGGAGGACTGTTTAATATATCTTATACCTATGGTATGTCAAAAGACCTCTTCAGTGGTACCTCCTCACAAGCAGTATCAAACTGGGGATATAACGTCACATCCGGTGATCCCAATAACCCGGAAATGACTTATTCCTCTCATGATATCCGTCATCGTGTTGCTTTAGCTATCTCTAAAAAATTCGATTTCTTTAAAAATGCTCCCACCACATTCTCTCTTTTCTATGAGGCAAGGTCAGGAAGACCATATTCTACCATCTATGTGTATGACTTTAATGGTGATGGCCGTAGTAATGACTCTATCTAAGTACCCAGGGATGAGAGCGATATCATCCTGGTAAGCGGCACCTGGGCTGAGTTAGATGCTTATATTAAAGGCGATCCTGCTCTAGAGTCACATCGCGGACAGATTCTCCCCCGTAATGCCAGTCGTGACCCATGGTTTCATCGTGTGGATATAAAAATCGCCCAGCAGATTCCAATACCCGGACTGAAAGGTAATAAACTATTTATAACCTTTGATATTGAAAATTTCCTTAATTTAGTGAACAAGGAATGGGGATATTATAAGTACATCCAATTTAATGATGCTCCGCTTCAATTTGCAGGTTACAATGGCGATGGTGTCCCTACATTTAAATTTAGAGGGGATTCGGAAACAGATGATGCCCGTTACCAGCTCAACCAGGAATTTTCTCGCTGGAGAGGAATGGTTGGATTGCGCTATAAATTCTAAATACATTTGGAATAAAATTTTGTTAAAAGAAAAGCCCTCTGGTAACCCAGAGGGCTTTTTTTTGATTTTGTAAATTTATTAAAATTCAGGAATTATTTTTTCTAATAGAGCAATAAAATTGTTTTTTACCCTATTTGCTGTTTCTGTAACCTCTTTGTGATTTAGAGGAGATTTTGAAATACCTGCAGCAAGATTAGTAATGCAGGAAATTCCAGCTACTTCCACACCCATATGTCTGGCAACAATTGCTTCAGGGACTGTTGACATGCCTACTGCATCAGCACCAAGAATTGATAACATTTTTATTTCTGAAGGGGTTTCATAAGATGGTCCCATTAAAGCTGCATAAACCCCTGTTTTTAATTTTAAACCCAATGAGTCGCTTATACCAAATATTATCTTAATAAGCTCCTTGTTATAAACATTGCTCATGTCAGGGAACCTGGGTCCCATACGTTCATCATTCTCACCTTTTAGAGGATTGATTCCCATTAAATTTATATGATCATGAATAACCATTAGATCACCTGGTTTGAATTTTGGATTAATTCCTCCTGCAGCATTGGTTAATATGATTTTTTCTATTCCCATTCCGCACAACACCCTTATTGGGAATACTATATCTTTAATGTCATGTCCTTCATAAAAATGATATCTTCCCTGTAAAATCACAATTGTTTTGTTCTGAATTTTTCCAAATACTAATTTGCCAGCATGACCTTTTATACTAACCTTTTTAAAGTGAGGAATATCTGAATAATTAAAAATGTTCTTTTTAGAAACAGTATTTGCAAATTCTCCAAGTCCTGAGCCTAAGACAATCCCAATTTCGGGTTTTAAAAAATCATTCTTTTTTATAAAACTTATAGATTCATTGATTTGATCGTAAACTTTCATTTTAACCTCAAAAAAAACTTTTACCTGGAAATTGATGTTCTATTTCAAATAATTTAAGAATAGAGACACCTAAATCAGAGAAGCTTCTACGTATTCCCAGGTTTACAGGATGCATTAATTTTGAATATACCAATAAAGGAACATGCTCTCTTGTATGATCTGTTCCATGATGTGTGGGATCACAACCATGGTCAGCAGTGATTATCAATATATCATTATGTTCAAGATGTTGTAATAAACCTGACAATTCATTGTCAAAAGTCTCTAAAGCTTTAGCATATCCTTTTACATCTCTTCTATGGCCATATAACATATCAAAATCAATAAGATTAATGAATATTAATCCATGATCAGTAATTAATAATTCATTTATTAAAGTTTTCATACCTTCTATGTTATTTTTTGTATGTATTATTTTTGTTATACCCTGTTCTGCAAAGACATCTCCGATCTTTCCAATTCCAATTACAGGAAAACCTTTTTTTTTCAATATATCAAGAACTGTCTCATGAGGAGGTTTCATAGAAAAATCTTTTCTTCTAAAAGTCCTTGTAAAATTTCCATGCTCACCTATAAATGGACGTGCAATCACTCTTGCGATATTGTATTTATCACATACTTTTCTTGTAGCTTCACACATTTTATAGAGTTTATCAACAGGTATAATGTGTTCATGAGCTGCAATTTGAAATACACTATCACCAGATGTATAAACAATAGGAAAACCTGTTTTTATATGTTCTTCACCGAGTTCTTGAATAATAACAGTTCCTGAAGCTGCTTTATTCCCTAAAATTTTATGTACTCCTGTAGCTTCAAAAAAATCCTCAAGAATTTCTTCTGGAAAACCATCAGGAAAAACAGGAAAGGGGTGTTCTGTAATCAAACCCATTATTTCCCAGTGACCTGTTACTGTGTCTTTATTCTTCGAAGCTTCCATCATTTTGCCATATGATGCTAATGGGTTGGAATTTGGGGGTACTCCTTTTATATGTAAGATATTTCCGAGTCCCATTTTTTGAAGGTTAGGGAGATTTAAACCGCCTGTAAATTTAGCTATGTTGCCAATAGTGTTTGCTCCCTTATCCCCGAATTCGTCAGAATCAGGCATCTCTCCTACACCAACACTATCCAGTATGATTAAAATTACTCGTTTATTATTTGACATAATGTTCAAAAAATTAAATTAACACAGCACCTGAAAAAAGTCAAAATTTAATTGTATTGACATATTCTTTCTTATAAATTAGAATTTGATAGAAGAATAAAGGTTTTAAAATGGATTATGAAATAAAAAGATTATTGGAAAAGGCAAAACAAGCAAAAGAGAATTCATATGCTCCTTATTCTAATTTTCATGTTGGTGCAGCAGTTATTGGAAAAAATGGTAAAATTTATTCTGGAAGTAATGTTGAAAATTCATCCTATGGTTTGACTATTTGTGCTGAAAGAGCTGCTATTTTTAAAATGGTTAATGATGGAGAAAGGGAAATTTTAGCAATTCTTATAATTGGCGACACTGAGAAATTTCTTCCACCCTGTGGAGCTTGCCGTCAGGTTCTTTCTGAATTCTCAACAAATAAAACAACAGTTTATATGTGCAATAAACATGAAGAATTTAAAAAAATGACAATTGAGGAGCTTATTCCATTAAAATTTTCTATAGATTTTTTATAAAGAGGTGACATGTGATAATAAATAACCCAAAAGAATTATCAAAATACATTGATCATACAATATTAAAACCAGATGCTACTGAATTGGAGATTGAAAAATTTTGTAATGAAGCCTTGAAATATAAATTTGCATCAGTGTGTATAAACCCGTGTTTTGTTTCTTATGCTTTTAATATTTTAAAAGGTAGTGATGTTAAGGTCTGTTCAGTAGTAGATTTTCCTCTTGGTTCTGGTACAAGAGAGATTAAAGCATATGAAGCAATTAAGGCTGTTGTAGATGGAGCAGATGAATTGGATATGGTAATGAATATTTCTTATTTAAAATCAAGAAAGTATAATGAAATTGAGAAAGATATAAGCTATGTAGCTAACTCAGTTCCGGAGCATATTGTTCTAAAGGTAATTTTAGAAATTTGTCTTCTTACAGATGAGGAGATAAGGAAAGCCTGTTCAATTGCTATTAAAGCAGGAGCAGATTTTGTTAAAACATCTACTGGTTTTGGAAAAGGAGGCGCAACAATTGAGGCAGTAAAAATAATGAAAGAGGTTGTTGGAAATAGAGCGGAAGTAAAAGCAGCTGGAGGCATAAGAGATTTTGATACAGCTAAAGCCATGATAGAGAGCGGAGCAACTAGAATTGGTGCAAGTTCAAGTCTGAAAATTACTTGCGTTGAATAATCTTGTGTGAATATGAGCTTTAGTATATATGAAATAATCTCAAAAAAAAGGGATGGAAAAGAGATAAGCAAAGCAGAGATTGAATTTATTATAAATGGTTATGTAAGGGATGAAATTCCTGACTATCAGATGTCTGCTATTCTTATGGCAATCTATATTCAGGGATTGAATGAAAGAGAATCATCTGATTTGACTGAAATTATGATGGATTCAGGAGATTATATCTCTTTTAATGAAATAAAAGGAAAAAAAATAGATAAACACAGCACTGGCGGTGTTGGTGACAAGATAAGTTTTATTGTTTGTCCGCTTGTAGCATCATGTGGAGTAAAAGTACCAATGCTTTCTGGAAGGGCTTTAGGCCATACAGGGGGTACACTTGATAAACTGGAATCTATTCCTGGTATGAATGTGTTTTTAAGTATTAATAGGTTTAAACAAGTGTTAGGTGATGTGGGCATGGTTGTTTCAGGTCAGACTGAGAATATAGTCCCTGCAGACAGAAAACTATATGCTTTGAGAGATTCAACAGCAACAGTTGGTTGTATTCCATTAATAACAAGCAGTATTATGAGTAAAAAATTAGCTTTAGGTACTGATGGAATAGTCCTGGATGTAAAAACAGGAAAAGGTGCTTTTATTCAAAACAAAAAAGATTCCATTCTTTTATGCGAGACAATGGTAAGTATTGGAGAAAAAGCCAATAGAAAAACAATTGGAGTTATTACAAACATGAACCAGCCTTTGGGAAAATCAGTTGGCAATGCACTTGAAATAATTGAATCAATTGAATCATTAAAGGGTAATGGACCTGATGATGTTATGGATGTAACATATGCTCTTGGAGCATCTATGATGATTGCTGCAGGCATTGAAAATGATTACTCTAAAGCTATTAAAAGATTAAAACAGAGATTAAACTCAGGTGAGGCTCTTGAAATATTTAGAAATTTTATAAAAGCACAGGGAGGAAATGATAAAATATGTGATAATTATGATCTTCTACCGAAAAGTAAATATAAAGTAGAATTAAGATCCGGAAAAGATGGATATGTCTCTGAAATAGATGCATTTAAAATAGGTATGGCTGCTGTTTATGTTGGAGCAGGAAGAATAAAAAAAGAGGATTCAATTGAACATGGTACAGGCTTTGTTTTTAACAAGAAAGAAGGAGATAATGTAAGAAAGGATGAAATCCTTGTTTACATACATACAAATAATAAACAAAATATAGAAGAAATAAAGAAAAGATTGGAATCTGCCATTAAAATAAGTTCTAATAAAATTTTATCTCCTCAGACAATTCTTTATGTTATTGATAAAAAGGGAGTTTATTCCTGGGATCAAATAAAAGCTGGTTTTTAAATTTATTAAGATTTAAGTAAATATAGGGAAAATAAAGCGGGCTAAAACTGCTAAAATAATAGCAATAATAAATGTCAAACCAGTGATTAGACCAGCTTTTTTCCAATTTAATTCTCTTGCTAATGCAGCAATTGTAGCTATACATGGGATATAAAATGTGGCAAATATTGTAAAACTGTAAATTTGAGCGGGAGTCATAACAGTTAATACTTCCTTTGTTTTTAAAGCTGAAAACAAGAGAATGAGAGCTAACTCTTTGCGCATTATTCCAAATATTAAAGTAACACCCACAACTGCAGGTAGACCTAAAATACCTGAAGTAAAAGGGGATAGAAATGAGTTAATAGAGTTTGTTAAATTTAAGTGTTCAATCAATTCCAGTATGATACTTCCTATAATTAAGAGTGGCCATGCAATATAAACAAACTCCTTTAATCTGAACCAGGTTTTTTTAAATAGTGCTTTAATACCAGGGAGATGGTATTTTGGTATTTCTAAAATTAAACCAGGGCTTACTTCAGGCATAGCTTTGGACATTAATTTACCAGTGAAACCAAGAACAATAATATTGATAATATATATTAAAACTGCAGCTTTTATGGATATAAAAAATCCCACAAGGCCAAATATTATTGTCATTCTTGCTGAACATGGAACCATTGTTGTTAATGTGGCTGTAAAAAATTCATCTCTCGGGGATTTTAAAATTCTTGTGGCCAAAATTCCAGGAACAGTGCATCCATATCCAAGAATAATTGGGACAACAGACATGCCGTGTAAACCAATTTTATGCATTAGATTATCAATAAGGTAAGCAACCCTTGCAAGATAACCTGTATCTTCAAGAAGTGATAGCATTATAAAGAA
>JAUXFB010000060.1 GCA_030620255.1 Candidatus Aminicenantota bacterium
AATTTTTTACCAAATGAATGAAATGACTCAATCATTCCAGCAAGACCTGCATAATTTCCAAAAGATATTAACCTTTGGTTATTTTCATTTATAATTCTCTCATAATCAATAAGATTTGTTTTTAAATCCATCATCTTCTTTAGGCTGGGCATATTGTAAGATTGGCCTTTTATTGTATGAGAAAAAAACAGGTACGTTTTACCTTTCACAAACATTGTTTCAGGTATCTCTTTAACAGCTAAAATCAGGCTTGCTTTACTTAGATCTTCATTGATCTCAGCACCTGCTTTTCTATATTCATCATCAGAATATGCCCTTATCTTTGATGATTGAATTATTGTATGTATACCGTATTTCTTCTTTAATTCTTTTACATCATCTGGAATAAGAGGTACCCTTTTTTCCCATTCATTTTTGTCTTCTCTTCTAATTCCAATTATTTTCCCCATTATATTTCCTCTTTGTAAGTAATATACACTCTATCAAACTAGAATCTTGAAGTCAATAAATTTTTTAAACTCCATATATCGAAAGCTAAGATTATTTTCGCTTTAACATTTTTTCAATATCCTTAAGAGTAAACTTTATAATTATAGGCCTTTTATGTGGACAAAAATAGGGGTTGGAGGTCTTGAACAGATCCCTCACAATTTTTTTCATCTCTTCAGGGTACAATTTGTGATTAACCTTTATAGCACTCTTGCAAGCAATTGTAGAGAGCACCTTATCTTCAAAATTGATTTCATCCTTTTTTAAATAAATTATAGATAGGATTAAATCCTTTATATTTTGTTCTTCAACTATTTGTGGGAATTTCTTTATGTCAAATGAGTTTCTACTTAATGGTTCCATTTCAAAACCTATTTTTTCAAGAATTTGTTTTTTGTACTCATTTAATCTTGAAGTTTCAGATTCAGAAAATTCAATTATAATAGGAAATAAAGGTGATATAGAAGTTATCTTAGTCTCATAAAAACACTTTTTTAACTTATCAAAGTTAATCCTTTCATGAGCATTATGCTGGTCAATTATTAAAAGCTCTTCATTTTTTTCAATAATTATATACGAATTTTTATACTGTCCAATTAAAACAAAATCATCCTCAAAAAAAGAAGTTTCATGAAATAATCCCTGTGACTGAACAATTTCATCATTATATGCTCCCTCCTTTTTAAAAGAATAATTACCAATATCAGGAGTTTTTCTAAAGTCATACTTTATATTTGTTTTAAAGTCTTTATCATCTAAAAAAGAATTATCTATGGCTCTCTTTATAAGTTGATATATTACATTTGAGTCCTTGAATTTTATCTCTAACTTCTGTGGATGTATATTAGCATCTACTTCTTTTGAAGGAATTTCCAGCATTAATATACAAATAGGACTTTTATGCTTTTCAAGATATCTTATAAATGTATTATTAAGAGAAGCTATTAATGTTTTTTCTCTAATAGGCCTATTGTTAACAAAAAAAAACTGATACCTTTTTAAAGAAACACCTTTATTCAACTTAGAAACAAAACCATTTAATTTATAAGAATTTTGCTCAAAATCAATTTCCTGTAATTCTTCAAGAAAATCCTTGCCAAAAACTTGATAAATTCTATCTTTTAATGATTTCACCTTACCATAACTAAGAATACTCCTATTATCATTTATTAAACTAAAACTAATCTTAAAATTCACAAGAGCCATCTTTTCAACAAAAGATATGATTTGATTTAACTCAGTTCTATTGCTCTTTAAAAACTTTCTCCTTACAGGGAAATTATAAAAAAGATCAATAACTTCAATTGAGGTCCCCTTATTAAAAGCAATTTCCTCCTTTTTTATTAACTCTCTATTTTCAAATAAACAATAAACTCCCTCTCCTTTATTATTATTAGAGGTTTTCAATCTAATCTTAGAAACCTCAAGAATTGAAGGAAGAGCTTCTCCCCTGAAACCAAGTGTATTTAAATTATCAAAATCAGAAAGCTCTGACAATTTTGAAGTAGAATGTCTATTAAAAGCAATTTCAATATCTTCCGAATCAAAGCCATCCCCATTATCATCTACTTTAATTGATCTTTTCCCAGCATCAAAAATTTCTATTTTTATATCATCAGCTCCTGAATCAATTGAATTTTCAACCAGTTCTTTAACTACTGAAAGAGGCCTTTCAACGACCTCTCCAGCTGCGATTTTATTATAAACTTCCTTTTTAAGTACCTTTATTTTACCCATTTAAATATTCCTAAATTAAAAAATCATAAATACATATATTCAACATTTATTACACCGGGAAACTTAAAAAAGTTTTTTATTAAATTTTTATTTTCCATTTTATAATCTTATAAATTTCTTCATTTTTTGAATAATGATAAGTATACAAAGTATTACCATCCAGCACAATACCTGGTGCGAAATATAACCAGGAGGGGAAAACGTAATACTGCATGTAGAGGATAGGAATTTTGCAGCTTCCGACATATTGATTGTTTTTAAAAAAATCTATCTTTGTTTTTTCTTGGAGAATGAGCTCGTTTGTTACAACTCCAGTTAGTTCGTCACTGGATACTATAGCAAAAATTGGTGGTATATTTTCAGGGTATTTTATTTTTTGCGGTTTTTGCGGCTTTCTAGAAACAATCCATTGCAAGTTAGTACATTGGCTATCCCATTTACAGGGAATATATTTTCTTTCGATGCATTTTTTTGCTTCTTTAAATAGGATCTTATTTTTTTTCAGCGGCGCCATATATACCTTATATTCTTGATTTCCTGCAAAGTACAATTTGTTCGCTGATAAAGATACGATTAGGTGGGGTCTGTCATAATTTAAAATGCCTTTCTCATTAAAGGGACCTCCAACTTTATGTAATACTTTTGTCACTTTATTGTCATCGACGATTCCAATATTCTGATATATCGTGCTTCCCTTTTTGTGTTTTTCAAAGCTATTCCACATTGCCAGGTAGTGGCTATCATCCACAACTGCTAAAGGGTGAAAAAAACCTAACGTTGCTATCTTCTTAATTTTTTCAAATTTCCAGTCCTTTGAATAGAAACTATATCTTCTAAGAATGTGATCCCATATGATAAAATGCTTTTTGGTTGAAATTATATTGCTCATAACTCTAAAATCTTGCGGGCCTTCTCCTTTATTTAGTTTTAATTTTTTTACCAAGAGCTTATCCTTGAATATCGATAATTCGAGATTCGCGCTGTCCCAAACAGCTAGGCTATCATCTACTACGAAAAATGATGTCTCAGTTTCAAAATCCAATTCCATTGATTTAGTTATTTCGATTGCATGCTGGTGATAATAAATGGAAAACAATAAAACTGCCAGGCATATTTTAATTGTCAACGTCATTTTTTTAATCTTCATTTCTTCCTCTTAAAAAGGTTACGCTTGCCATAAATTTTATCCTCTCAAACATTATCTCCTTTATTTTACTCATTTTAATATTTCAAAATCAAATAATCATAAATACATATATTCAACATTTATAATACACATACGTAAACTATCACTTTTTAACCTTTTTTTCAATTGACAAGATTAACTTAAGTATTTATAATAAAATTAATGGAAAATGAAACACTTGATATATTTAAATATGGCGACAAAGTGCTTAAATCAAATACAGAAGAAATAAAAAATATTGATGAAAATTTAATAAATCTAAGTAAAAATATGATAAAAACAATGTATTTTTCTAATGGAATAGGACTTGCTGCACCTCAAATAGGTAAATTAATCCAACTGGTTATAATTGATTTAACAGTAGGAGAGAACCCAGATGAACTTTTAACATTAATAAACCCTCAGGTCTTAGAATCTCATGGAAACGAAACTGATGATGAGGGCTGTTTATCTTTTCCAGGAATTACTCTTAACATAGACAGAAAGATAAATGTTTTATTAAAAGCTATTGACATTAATGGAAAGGAGATAACCAGAGAGTTTGAAAATTTAAAAGCAAGGGTTATTCAACATGAAATAGATCACTTAAAAGGGGTTTTAATCATAGACAGAATATCAAGATTAAAAAGAGAGATCACAAAAAATAAAATAAAAAAACTAAAATTGAATGGCGAATGGTAATATAATTTTTTTTGGAACACCTCAAATTTGTGTTCCTTTTCTTAACAAATTAAAAGATAATTTTGAAATAAAATTAATAATAACACAACCCGATTCATTCGGTGGAAGACATAAAAAAAAAATAATTCCTCCAGTTAAATCTTTCGCATTAGAAAAAAAGATTAAACTTGAACAACCTGAGAACTTAAAAAATAAAAATATAATTGAAACAATAGAAAAAATAAGGCCAGATATTGGAATTGTAATTTCATATGGAAAATTTATCCCAGAGACTATATTTAAAATACCCGGGTTTAAAACAATAAATGTTCATTTTTCTTTACTTCCTCTTTATAGAGGGGCTGCTCCAGTACAGAGGGTAATTGAAAATGGAGAAAAAAAAACAGGTATCACAATTTTTGAAATAAATAAAAAAATGGATACAGGAGATATATGGTCTCAAAAAGAGCATAAAATCTCAGAATCAGATACAACTGAAACCCTCTTACAAACACTCAGCATTAATGGTTCCTCATTCCTGATTGAAACAGTTGAAAAAATATTTAAGAAAAAGATAAAAAAATACCCACAGGATAATGAAAAAGCAACTTATGCAAAACCAATTCAAAAGCACGAAGGTAAAATAGACTGGAACCTGAGTGCACATCAAATTTATGACAAATTCAGGGCATTCTATCCCTGGCCTGGGATTTTCTTTTTTATAAATAATAAGTTAATAAAAATAAATAAATTATCCCCATTAAATACAAATCATGACAAAAAACCAGGTACAATATTAAAAATAGACAAAAGCAGTATTATAATCTGCTGTGGCTGTAATTCTGTTCTTAAAATTTTAGAGATCCAACCAGAAGGGAAAAAGCTGATGACTCCTTATAACTTTTCCCTTGGAAACAAACTCCCTGAAAATTTAAATTGAAATTTTTAAATCCATCTTATTTAATTTTAAAAATCTTCAATAATAATCCAGAAAAGAATCTGAAGTTAATATTACAGGATTTTTTAAAAAAAGAAAATTCAATTCATAATGATAGTATAACAAGAACAGTTTATGAGGTAATAAGAAAGGATAATATACTTTCTCATATTGTTAAAAATTTTTCAAGAACAAAAATTAATAAGATTAGCTCTAATAACCTCATTCTTCTAAAAATCGGAATTTACCTTCTTATATTTTCTAAGTCATACCCAGATTATGCAGTTGTAAATGAAATTGTAAAAATAGCATCGATCAAATCAAAAAGATATATAAATGGAATTCTACGAAATATTACAAGAAATAGAGATAAAACAGAAAATATTATAAAAGATATACAAGAATTGGAAACTAAATATTCTATTTCAAAACAATTAATAAATAATCTAAGAACTATATCTAAAGACATGAAAAACGACCTTGAATATTTAAATAAAGAGCCTTTATTTCACATTAGAATTAATAATAAAATCATTGAATATAATAAATTTAAAAACTTACTTTTAGAAAATAATATAAAATTTAAAGAGCTAAAAAAATTTAAATCCCTGGAAATTAAAAATTCTGGTAAATTAATAAAAAAATATTTGAATAAAAGATACTTTTATTTCCAAAACACCGGCTCTCAAATCATATCTATAATTGCTGCGGAATTCTCTAATCAATATGTTCTTGACTGCTGTGCAGCTCCTGGTACTAAATCAATAACTTTAAACCAGATAAAACCAGATTTGAGAATTTTCGCCAATGATATAAATTTTAAAAGAATTGCAATAATGAATAAATTTTTAAGAGAAAACAATTTAAAAAAAATTCTAACTTTTGTATCTGACATTACAAACCCTGCAATAAAAAACAGATCAGATTTCATCATTCTTGACGCTCCATGCACATCTTCTGGAACACTCAGGAAAAATCCGGATTTGAAATTAAAAATCAATGATCAATATATTAAAAAAAATGTCACAAAACAGAATAACATAGTTAAAGCAATACTTAACAATTTTTCAAACACATATGTCCTATATTCAGTTTGCTCTTTTATTAAAGAAGAAACAGAAGACATTATAATGAGTATTTCAGAGAATAGTAAAACAGAAATAATTGATATATCTAAAACCTTGAACTTCTACGGTTTTAACTATAAAAGAGGACATTCAGGGTTTTATCTTTTGCCAGATTCAATCATAAATAATGATATCTTCTATTTATCTATGTTCAAGATAAAGTCTTAAGATACCAGAACTTTATTTCCAGATTTTCAGATTCATTTCATAAGGGTCTACAATTAATGGATGTGATGGAGTTACTCTTATTTTGAAACCAAAATTTCCTGTTTTTTTGCACAACATATAGCCAGAAAAATTATACCTGTTATTCCCAAGCTCTTTTACATCTTTTAGGTTCACAACTTTTGAATCCTCTATTTCATTTTTATCAGATACGCGCCCATAATAAATATCAATATTTACATAATCAGGTTTAATATTACCAAGAAAAACATTAACTTCAACTTTAAATTTACTATTTATTGTATAAATCCTCTTATCATCAAAATTAACCCTCTCAATATTTATAGAATTAAAATTATTCTTAATACTATTTTTCCATTTAATAAACTCCTTTAAATATTTGAAGTTATCCTGCTTGAAAATTTTAAATCTTTCTCCTGCTTTTTTATAAAAAATATTAAAATAATCTTTAACCATTCTATGAGTATTATAATAAGAAGCAATTGAAGTAATAGAATTTTTCATCATATTAATCCATTCTATAGGCAAACCATCAGAATCTCTCTCATAAAATAGAGGAATAATTTCATTTTCAAGAATAGAATAAATGGATTTACTATCAACATCATCTTGATATTTTCTACTTTCATAAACCTCACCATTCCCAATTGACCACCCAATAGTATTTATATAAGCTTCATTCCACCATCCATCAAGCACACTGAAATTAAGAACACCATTCGCTCCTGCCTTCATTCCAGAGGTTCCGCAAGCTTCAAGAGGTCTCAAAGGATTATTTAGCCACACATCAACTCCCTGGACCATATATCTTGCAACATTAATATCATAATTCTCAATAAAAACAAACTTGTTAACTAAATTGTTTGAATTTATAAAATGTATTATATTCTTTATAATATCTTTACCTTCATTATCCTTTGGATGAGCCTTACCTGCAAACACCATTTGAACAGGTTTATCTGTATTATTCAATAT
>JAUXFB010000278.1 GCA_030620255.1 Candidatus Aminicenantota bacterium
TAAGGCAGAAGAAGATGTGTTGGGTTCTGCAATTGCTGTAAAAAAAGGAAACTCTGCATTATTAAATAAAATAAATGAAATACTTCAAGATTTAAAAAAAGAGCATAAGATAATAGAGTTTGTTAAAGAAGCAAATATTTTGATGGGCAAATAATTAACTTAATTTAATTATCAAAAAATTAAATTTCTGTCTTTTCTATATTTAACCCATTCTAATCCCTATCTTGAGTAACCTGAATCCCTAAAATAAAAGAATTATGAGGAGTTAAGCTCCTGAAAATTGACAAATTACATGGATTACTAAAAATTCAGAGTATAAGGTGATATCTGGAGAAAATTATCTTCCTTTCATAACCTAACAATTACCATTGAAGTAAATTATAAAAGGAGATGTCTTTAAAGGTTGATAGAATGCAAATATGTAAAAAGTAAAAAATTTTACCTCTTGTTTTCTGGACTCTTGACATATCAGGTATTTTAAGGTATTTTTTGCACATGGAGAAAAAAATGAAAGAGTATAAAGGTAAATTAATTTCAAAAGATTTTAAATATGGGATTATTGTTTCAAGATTCAATAATTTTATATCAGAAAAACTGCTTGATGGAGCTGTTGATGTTTTGATCAGGAGTGGAGTCAAAAACGAAGAGATTGATGTTTTAAGAGTACCAGGGGCTTTTGAAATTCCTATTGTTGCAAAGAGAGCTGCTTCAAAGAAGAGGTATAATGCTATAATTTGTGTTGGGGCTATTATAAGAGGAGAAACACCTCATTTTGACTATATTGCAGGTGAAGTTACAAAGGGAATTGCTTTATTAAATCTTGAATTTGAAATGCCAATAACTTATGGAATTATTACTGCAGATACTACTGAACAGGCAATTGAAAGAGCTGGAAATAAAATGGGAAATAAGGGCTTCCAGGCAGCTCAATCTGCTATAGAATTACTAAACCTTTTTGAAGATGCTAAAATTTGATGTTCCGAATAAAATTCAGCAGGGAAGTTATTTTAAAGATATTATATCAGATTGATGTGCTAAATATACAGGAAAATGACATACATGATATTATTCAAAACAATTTTGATTTTTTTAAAGCTCTTAATATAGAAGAAAAGGAGTTTATAAAAGAAGTTATTAGCGAATATTATAAAAAAAAAGAGAATATTGATAATTTAATATCAGAAAGCTTAATCGGGTGGAAACTAAGTAGATTAACCCCGATTGACAGGAATCTCTTACGTATGGGAATAGCAGAGTCATATAATAATAAAAAGGCTATTATTATTGATGATATTGTAAGAATTGCTAAGAAATATGGTGGAGAAGATTCATATAAGATTATAAATGCAATTTTAGATAAGGTTATTCAGTGAAAATCCTAATTATTTTACTCTTTTTGCTTTCCCCTTTAAAAAAGGTTGAAAATATTCAGCTTTATTTTTTATCTGATCAGAATGAAATTTTTCTGAATTATTCAAATGGGAATTTTTCTCAAAGAGTGTTTCACAAGAAAGGTAGAATAATTGCAGAAACTAAGAATCTAAATTTCCTGGACATTGATCTGAATTTTAGGATTATTCTTGATAGTACATACATAGATGGTCTTGATATAAGGTTAAAAGATCTTGTTCTTGATCTTTTTGATTATAATTTAGATAATTATATGAAAAATATTTCAAATTTTTTGAATAAAAATATCAGATATTTTGATAATGGTTTTCCGCAGGATGCTTTGTCTGTTTTGATAAATAAAAAAGCAAATTGTATAGGATTCTCAAATCTGGTTGTTGAGCTTTTGTATTCTGTAGGAATAGAAAGCAGGTTTATAAAAGGATTTCATTTGGAAAGTAAGACACATAGAATTATGATTCCTATACCTCACAGATGGATTGAAATTTTGCTTTCAAATGGATTTAAATATTTTTATGATCCACAGTATCAGAATTTTTCATCAGGCTATATTATTGTTAAAAATGATGTTGATTTCAATAAAGTAAAGAAATTTAAAGTGCATTTACTTAAAAAATCCAATGAGATTATTAATTAGGAGACTAAGTTATGGAAGAACAATTTAAAATAAGATTGGAAAAGTTGAAAAAACTCGAAGACATGGGTGTAGAAACTTATCCTTATGAATTTAAAAAATCTGATAATTTTATTGATATAAAGAGAAAATGTAAAGATACAACAAATGAGGAATTTGAAAAAAAAGAGAAAGTTGTTAGGATTGCAGGTAGGATTACAGCTATTCGAAAAATGGGGAAAAGTTCATTTCTTCATCTTTTTGATGGAGAAGAAAAATTACAGGTATATATCAAAAAAGATATTGTTTCTGAAAAGGATTTTCAGGTTTTTAAACTTCTTGATATTGGAGATATAATAGGGGTGAAAGGAAAGCTGTTCAGGACTCATACAAATGAATTAACAGTTGTTGTTTCAGAATTGAAATTTTTAACGAAATCTTTCCACCCTTTACCTGAAAAGTGGCATGGATTACAGGATAAAGAGTTAAGATATCGCCAGAGATATCTTGATCTCATTGTAAATGAAAATAGTAGAAAGATTTTTCAATTAAGATCATCCATGATTCAAAAGATAAGAATCTTTTTTTATGAGAATGGGTATAAAGAAGTAGAAACTCCAATGATGCACTCAATACCTGGTGGAGCCTCAGCAAAACCCTTTGTTACACATCATAATGCTCTTAATATAGATCTTTTTTTGAGAGTTGCTCCTGAGTTATATTTGAAAAGACTTCTTGTAGGGGGTGTGGAGAAAGTTTTTGAGATTAACAGGAATTTTAGAAATGAGGGGATTGATTTGATGCATAACCCAGAATTTACAATGATTGAATGGTATCAGCTTTATAAAGATTTTAAAACAAACATGGAATTAACAGAGGAATTGATTGAAATTCTGAATGATGATTTTTCGAAAGATGGTTATATTACATGGCAGGAAAAGAAAATTTCAATGAAACCTCCCTTTAAAAGATTTAAGTTTATGAATTTAATTTCTGATAAATCTGGTATGCAGATTGATGACTTATGGA
>JAUXFB010000156.1 GCA_030620255.1 Candidatus Aminicenantota bacterium
ATTGTTTGAATTTATAAAATGTATTATATTCTTTATAATATCTTTACCTTCATTATCCTTTGGATGAGCCTTACCTGCAAACACCATTTGAACAGGTTTATCTGTATTATTCAATATTTTCAGCAATCTATCAGGATCCCGTAAAATCAAATCACCTCTTTTATATGTAGCAAACCTTCGAGCAAAACCAATTGTAAGAATTTCTGGATTTAATACTTCTAAAGCTTTATCACTTATCAAAAATAATGCTCTTTTTTTAGCAAATTGTTTTTTCAATCCCCTTCTAACAAAATTTACAAGTTTTTTTCTTCTCAATTTATGTACATCCCATAATTCAATATCAGGAATATCTTTTATCTTATTCCAGAGATCTTTTACATCCTGTTTTTGTTCCCAATTCTCTCCTAAGTATTTTTTAAATAATTCTCCCATTTCAAAAGAGATCCATGAAGGAATATGAATTCCGTTTGTTATTGAACTTATTGGTATATGTTCTTCAGGAATTTCTCCCCATATATTTTTCCATATATTTTTAGAAATCTTTGAGTGTAATTTCGAAACACCATTAATATAAGAAGAATTTTTTATAGCTGCAACAGTCATTGAAAAATGCTCGGATTTATTTTTAGGATTAATTCTACCAAAATCTAAAAACCTATCAATTGATATTCCCAGTTTTTTTACATATTCCTCGAAATATTTTGTTATCAAACTAGGTTCAAACTCATCATTTCCAGCAGGTACAGAAGTATGGGTAGTAAAAACCGATGTTTTCTTTGAAATTTCTATAGATTCATCAAAATTAAGAGAATATTTTTCCATCAACATTCTTGCTCTCTCAAAAGTTGCAAAGCAAGAATGACCTTCATTTAGATGAATAACATCAGGGGAAAGCCCCAATTTTTCAAATAATCTTACTCCTCCCAATCCAAGGATTATTTCCTGCTGCATTCGCAATTCCTTATCCCCACCATACAATTGAGCAGTTAACTTTCTGTCATATTCTATGTTTTTTTCAATATTAGAATCAAGTAAATAGATGTTTACCTTTCCAACAATAAGCTTCCAAATTTTTAAATAAATTTTTCTTCCTGGAAATTCTAATTCAACCTCAATTGGAGTACCATTCTCATTTTTAACCTCTTTAACCCTCATATCAAAAAAATCATTTTGCTTATAAAAATCTAATTGCCAGCCATCCTGGTTTAAACTTTGCTGAAAATAGCCCATTTGATAAAGTAGCCCTACTCCACTTAGATTCAAACCCAAATCACTAGAAGACTTAATATGATCTCCCGACAAAACACCCAATCCACCTGAATAAATCGATAAAGACTCAGTTAAACCATACTCTAAAGAAAAATATCCAATACAGCACTCATTTGATCCATCAATATAGATAGCCCTATTCATATAATCTTCCAATCTCTGTTTGACTCTTTCTAATTCAATAATAAAATCTTCATCATTTGCTAATCCATCAAGTCTATTTTGATTAATTTCGCTCAGCATTCTAATTGGATTCTGATTTGTTCTTTTCCATAAATCAAAATCCATCTTAATAAACAATTTAATTGCATCAGAATTCCATGTTAACCATAAATTGTGAGCAATATCATATAAACCATTTAATTTTTCAGGTACACTAGATATTACTTTAAATTTCTTTAAATCATTCATAAAACTTCCTTAAGAAAAACAATTATACGACATAAAAAAAAACAGGTAAAGATATAAAGAGTAATATAATAATTAATAAATCAAAAATTGAAACGGTTAAAAACCAAAAAACAAATATTTTTTAACTAAAAAATGAAATTAATTTGTTTTTATATAGATCTATATAAAAAAGTAACTTACCTTTAATTATCTCTTCTCCAGTTAAAGTTATCAAGAAAAAGTCCTTTGTTAATTTAAAAACAAATAATAAATACTCATCAAAATTCAATTTCATATAGTATGACTCAGGAGATGTTTTAATCTTATTTAATCTTGAAATAATATCAGCAATTTCAGCACCTACAAGTTCAAGATTAACATTTTGAAGGCTAAAAAATTCCATTTTATCTAGCTCCAGACCATCTTTTCCCCAAATACCTATTACTTTTATCTCTTTATTTTTACTTTGAATTTTTTTAAATATCTCTTCAAACAACTTTTTCTCCCCTATTCTGAATTAGTTTTAAAAAATGTTCAAGCTTTTGAATTATATTTTGACTTCTTTTTATTTTTATTATCCTCTCAGAGTATTTTTCTTCCTTACTTTTTTTTAATAATTTTTCATATATTACAATTGCATTATTGTAAAGACCTTGATCAATGTAGAGTTTAGCTGCACTTTCAGTAATAAACTCCTCACCAAAACTAATCTCGTCTATTGTATCATCCATTTTTTTTTCTGAAATTTCTTCATCAATTTTAAAATCAGAAATTTTATCATTTACCTCTTGATTGATCTTAATATCTTCATAAACAATTTCCTGTAGTTCCCCTTTATTTTCTTCGAATTTCAAAATATCTTCTTCTAATTCTTTCTGCTCAACAGTTTCTTCTACTTCTATAACTGAATTATCTTCTGCTTCTCTCCCAGGTTCGGAAATATTAGTGTCATCCATGTTTTTGTTTTTTTCCTCTTTATAAGTTATAGAATCAGCAGAAAATTCAGCCCTTACAACTTTCTTCTTCCTTATTTCATCAGTTTTTTCAATCAATTCCTTTGCTTTTAAATTAAAAGGATCAATGAACATCACCTTATTATAATACTCTGTAGCTAAATTATATTCTCCCTTTTTTGAATATATATCTCCTATTTCTAATAACAAATTAACATTATCAGGGAAATTAGAGATCTCTTCTTTTAGTAGATTTTCTGCTTCATTCAGTTTATTTAGCTCCTTTAAAATTCTCGCGTGTAACAATTTTATCTGGAAAGAAGAAGGAAACTCTTTACTTATTTCTTCAGCAAAACTTAAAGCTTCAGGATACCTCTTCTCATTAAAGAGGATTTCCAAATCTGCTAACCGATCCCTTTCTTTTTTTAATTCAATCATTTATGTCTTTCAAAAAAATGAAAAAAGTAATACTTTATATACTTAATTTTAAACTAATCAGCTATGGCAGTAAAGTTAATATCACTTCTAGGACTTTTTACATTCTCAACCAAATAAGATCCTGGGTTGAAACTATAACCAGATTTTGTTGGTATAACATAGCCAGTCCAATCATAAGGCACTAAAATATCCCAGCTTCCAGATGCTCTTGTGATAACTGGTCCCGCAACACCCTGAGTGAAATTAATATAAACTCCATCAAGTGCACTTCCCTCACTTGTTACAACCCTTCCACATATTTGTATGTCTCCTTCAGGGATTTCACCACCTCTTGAAATAAGTTTTAAAGGTATAAGATCATATACTTCTGATAAACTGTTATCAATTCGTCCATCATCAGAAAGAGTTACTTTAAGTATCATTGTAGAATCCCCCTGGATATAACTACTATAAGGAATTTTAAATGTTTTTTGTACATATCCCTGTCCATCCGTTATACCTACAGCGGAACTATAGTTATTATCAAAATATCCATAAATAGTAGAACCTGTATATTGCTCAAAAATAATATTTTTATTTACAGCAGGACTTCCATCATTGTTTAATGCTCTTACTGTTATAATTGAAGAAACTAATGAACCAGTATCAGTAGTATAAAGAGTTGAAGGATTAGCAGTACCGGAAAGAATGATTCGAAAACCAGCAGGTCCTGTCATATCAGGGTCATTTACTTCAGAGCGCTTACATGAAGTAATTGCAAAAACACCTATACTAATTATTAATATTAAAATGATATATTTTTTCATAAGATACCCTCCAATTTTATTTTACTAAGTGCTGTCTCCAAAATCTGCACACCACACAGAAACATACCCTTTAACAGACTCAGTTCTATGACCTCCAAGATCCTTTCCATGAAACGTAATTTCAGCTTCCAGTTTTAATATTTTCTCCTGCCCAATATTTATAAGTTCAACAAGAGGAGATTCCAGTTTTGCATTGTGCCCAATAAGAACAAATGGTAATGATACTTTTTCTCCAACACCAACCACCATATGAACTTTTTGAGAAAATCCATATGGAACATCAACTCCCGGGGTATTCAATCCATCAGCCCTGGTATATCTCACATCAACCTGATCAACTAATATTGATTGGTAATATGTACATGTTGCAGCACAAGCAAAAGGATCTAACACTACAGTAGTTAATCCTGCAACTGCATTATCATTAACAACACTCCCCTCTGTTATAACATCTGAAAATATTGTTGTAGAATCTTCATTCCCCTCTAAATCTCTACCAGTAATAGATTCTACAATTAATTTTGATGCGGAAGTTGTACTATTTTCAAGTTTATTACAACCCGGGAAACTAAATATTATACAAACTACAAAAACAATTAATAATAAATATTTAATTTTCATAGTTTCCTCCTATTTTATGATTCTTGGAGTTACAAAGATGAGAAGTTCTCTTTTATTGCGTAGTTTACTAGAATTTCTAAATAGATTACCTAAAATAGGTATCTTACTTAAAAAAGGCACTCCTTCTTTAGTCTCACTTTCTTCAACTCTATATAACCCACCGATTACAATTGTACCACCATCTTTTACCATTATAGTGTTTTTTGTTGTTTGTGTAATAATTGGTGGAATTCCATTTACTAAATTTGCAAAGTCAGCTGCATTATTCTTAATATCAAGCGTGCAAATAACATCTCCCTTTGCAGTAATCTGGGGAGTCACTTTCAACTCCAGAGCCGCTGGGATATATCTTACTGTAACAGTATTATTTTGAACAGTCTGAA
>JAUXFB010000276.1 GCA_030620255.1 Candidatus Aminicenantota bacterium
AACAACTTGTAGTTTTGTTGATTAAAAATTTAGGAATAAAACTAAATTTGACTTTTTTTATATTTTGTAATAAAATTATTGTCAAACATTTATAAATACCTAAATTTTTAATCAACAAAACTACAAGTTGTTTTTTTTGTTAATTAGGCCCGCTAATATGTAATTGTGGTCATTTTTTTTCCATAGCAATAAAAAGGCCTACTAAATAGCAGCATTTTTTGCAATATAGTGTTAAAAACAAACAGTATATTAGGCCTATATAAACTCCTCCTATATAAATCAGTAAAATCACAGTAATATTTCTCTTTATCTATATTGGTATCCATTTTAAATTCTCAATCCTCTTTGTAATAGTCTTAAATAAATCATTATTTCTAACATAAACAAATAAATGCCGTGATCTTTCTGTAACTCTGCCTGCAAGATAAATAAAATGCAAACGGAAAGCCTTCATTCTTCTGGTTCTCCAGCTGTTATCAAGTATAAGGTTCTTATAAAGCTGTATTATATTCAAAGAAAAGATCATCATTAACCACCAAAAAGCATTCGCACCAAATTTGTTAGATGGGAACTGACCGCCTGCAAGTTCATTTTTCATTACATCATGAATTTGCTCTGAATAACCGCAGCGTTTATTGTGCCAGTGAAATAATTCTTCTCCGGAAAGATCATATCTATTTGTAACTATTACCCTGATATTGTACTTTATTCCATCTTTTTTATATTGCTTTTTAGATCTGTTATCATTATCATTATTTTGTTCAGTTATTAGATCTTTAAATAAAGGTTTCTGCTCAATTACCTTGTTTCTAATTGCGATATACCGATATCCTTCTTCTTTTGTGTTATCTGGTATATGATCTATTTCACCCCATTCCCAATATTTTGCATTTTCATTATTTTTGTTTTTTAACAACTGTTCCTTAGTCAGATTAATTTTTGACCATTCTTTATCTTTTACTATATTTATCTCTTCCCGGATACTTTTACATAATTTTGAACTAATGCTGAATTTAATATTCTGCTTATTACAATATGACATTACATCAAAATTATATCCCGCTGAATCAGATCTTAAATAAAGATCATTAACAGTGTCTGGAAGATGAGAAAATGACTCTTTCACAAATTCAGGAATATTATAGCTTGGATTTACATTACCATCTCTAAACTCAGAAAATAATACCATTTGCTGTTCATTCCAATAAGCGTTCAATGGTTGATAACCCTTTGCATCTTTTTTGTATGTATAAAAAGCTGATTTCTTATTACTATCCTTTATTGTGGCATCAATATCTATTGTTGCTGAATTTACAGGATTATTATTTTGTGCAAAGTTAGCAAATAAGCTAAATAGTTTATTTAGGTTGCTAAGATTATAATTGAGCTTAGGAATAAAGGCAGCTTCCCTTTTTATAAAATCTTTTCTTACTTCTTCTTCGGATTCATTATGAAAATTTAATGCATAATTATGAAGGGCATTGTTAGAGGGAAAAATTCTCTCTCGACCTTTACGAAAACGCTTGGACATGAGGCTATTGCTCATAGTTAGAAACCTGTTTTCGGTATTGGATATTACTTTTTTTAATCCTGTATCTGATTCTAAAATATCTACATCCGAGATACAATCTCCACCAATAAAATTTATTAAAAATACTGATAAAAAATGTTGGGAATCAAGCCACCCCTGATCACCGGAAGAGTTATGATCAATCTTGGTGGAATAAAAAAAATAGATAGCATATCCTTAATTTTTCCATCACAAAAAATTAATAGGAGGATATGCTATGAAAGATTTTACATTAAAGGAAGATTTAAGTCCAGTTTTGGATGGGAGTCGTAATATTTTAGATGAGTTATTAAGATCAGGAGCTAGAAAGATGCTTCAAAGTGCAATAGAACAAGAGGTCAGTGATTTCATTGAGAACAATAAAACCTATAAAGATACAGAAGGTAAATCATTGGTATTTCGAAACGGATATGCACCTGAGAGAGATATATTATCAGGTATAGGGCCAATAAAGATAAAAAGGCCTCGAGTAGATGACAGAAAACTCCGAAAGGATAAAAATAAGTCAGGTTTTTCCAGTGAGATATTACCCCGTTTTCTAAGAAGAGTTCCCAGTATTGATAATTTGTTGCCGATTTTATATTTAAAAGGGATATCTACAGGAGATTTTCCAACAGCACTTCAAGCAATATTAGGCGCTAATGCAAAGAACATATCTGCTAATACAATAGTAAGACTGAAAGAATCCTGGGAAAAAGAATATTATCAATGGTCTAAAAGAGATTTAAGTGATAAGAAATATGTTTACTTTTGGGTTGATGGTATTCATTTGAATGTAAGGCTTGAAAAGGAAAGACCTTGCATTCTAGTTATAATGGCTGCTGATCAAGATGGAAACAAAGAATTACTTGCTGTTAGCGATGGAGTTTCTGAAAGTAAGATTGGTTGGAAAGATATTCTTCTGGACTTGCGTAACAGAGGATTGTCAGAAGGTCCAAAGCTTACTGTTGGAGATGGTGCATTGGGTTTTTGGTCTGCATTAAATGAAGTGTTTCCTAATGCATTACAACAAAGATGCTGGGTGCATAAAACAGCTAATATTCTTGATAAACTACCCAAAAGATTAAGGTCGCAAGCTAAAGGTAATATCCATAATATGTATATGGCCTCAGATAAAGAAACAGCTTACAAAGAATTTGATAAATTTATAGAGCTATATCAAGATAAATATCCAAAAGCGACAGAATGTCTTGAAAAAAACAAAGATAAACTTTTCGCGTTCTATGATTTTCCTGCAATTCACTGGACACATATCAGGACTACAAATCCAATTGAATCTACCTTTGCTACTATCAGATTAAGAACTTATAGGACAAGAGGATGTGGGAATAGGAAAACTGTATTTTCAATGGTTTTTAAATTAGCTTTGGAAGCACAAAAAAGATGGAAGAAACTTAAAGGACATAATCTGATATATTCAATTCTAAGGGGCGATAAATATATTGATGGGGTTATAGAGAAAGTTGCATAAAGGAAAAAAAATGG
>JAUXFB010000057.1 GCA_030620255.1 Candidatus Aminicenantota bacterium
ACCCAAAAAACCAAAAATGAGCCAGAAAGCTGGAATACTGCACCACCAGTTATGATGTTCAGGATTATGAGACATTGTAAATTCAAAAATTAAAGAAATAATCGTTAACAAGATCAAAGCAATCCAGAACCAATGCTTCTTCATAAGCTAATTCCTCCAAAAACATTAGTAACAACCCTTAGTGCAAGATGATAAAAATCAAAAAGGAAATCAGGACAAATTCCCAGTAACACTGCCAATATAGCTGTTATCACTAATGGAACTACCACAAAAGGAGAAGCCTCCTTTTTACCTTCTAAGCCTTCACCAGTTCTAAAAAAAGCACGATGAACAATCGGGAAAAAATATGCTGCATTTAACAACCCGCTTATTATGAGAATTATCAATGCAATTAAATTATTCGCCTGTAAAGCACCCAATCCAATATACCATTTACTCACAAATCCATTTACTGGAGGTATCCCGGTCAATCCAATTGATCCTACAGCAAAAGCTCCCATAGTCCATGGCATTACCTTTCCAACTCCATTCAGCTCACTTATATTCTCTTTGTGAAGATTAACATAAATTGCACCTGCACAAAAAAACAGGGTAATCTTCATTACAGCATGAAATGCAATGTGCATTATTGCACCCAAAATTGCTGCTGAAGATAACAACCCGGCTCCTAAGACAATGTAAGACAGGTGGCTAATTGTAGAGTAAGCTAATCTTCTCTTAAGGTTATCCTGTTTTAAAGCCATCAAAGATGCAACAATAATAGTGAAACCAGCAAAAACAATCAATATGTTATTTAATCCTAATTCATACATAAGTTTTGGCCCAAACACAAAACATACAACTCTTACAACACCGAAAACACCGGATTTAACAACAGCAACAGCATGTAAAAGAGCACTTACTGGTGTAGGCGCTGCCATTGCAGTTGGCAACCAGCTATGCAAAGGCATAATAGAAGCCTTTACACCTACGCCTCCCAAGAACAGTAAAAACAAAATCCATGCCATATTTGGAGATAATACAATATTCTCAAATATTCCACCTGCTTTAAAATCAAGATTATTCGTTATTTGATAAGTTACAGCAGTTGCAGCAATCAATAATGAACCTGCAGTTAAAGTATAAGCAAGATACTTTCTACCTGCTTTGATAGATTTCTCATCCTCTTTATGTATTACTAAAGGATATGTAGCTATTGTTAATATTTCATAAAACACAACAAATGTAAGCAAATTTGCAGCAAACGCAACTCCAATAGTAGATGAAAGGCAAATAGCAAAATAAAAAAAGTAACGAGTTTGCTTGTGGTCTTTTAATCCACGAACATATCCTATTGAATAAAATGATGTAAAAATCCAAAGACCTGAAGCAACCAAAGCAAAAAACACACCAAAAGGGTCTGCTTTTAATGCTAATTCAATGCCTGGAGAAATTTCAACTATACTTAATTCAGCAATTTTATTTAGAAGAGCATTTGGAACAAGAGAAACAACCAGACCAAATTTTATTAAACTCGCAGCAATAGTCCAAAATTCTCGTAAATTTCTTTTTTTTGAGCTTAATATAATTAGAGGGGCAGCTATTAAAGAAACCAGAACAGCATAAAGAGGAACAAAAGAAGTATAAAAACTTTGTATATTCATTTTAATATCTTTACATTCCAGCAGGAATCATCTTCTCAATGATCCCTTTTACAATAATTGTATTTAGTAATCCAAGTACAATTAGAGCTATTGCTAAAATCAAAACCGGTATTAAAGCAGATGAGCTAACTTCATCTTTTTTATTATTTTCAGGCATATTCAATTCTTCTAAATTAGTAGATCTTATTGGCTTTAAATATACCTTTTCAAGTACTCTGAAAAAATAAATAGCATTTAACAGGCTACTGATTAGAAGAACTGCTAAAAAGACCCAGCTTGAGTTTTTAATTGTTCCCAACACTAAATACCATTTGCTAAAAAACCCGACTGTTGGAGGTATACCAACCATAGAAAGAGCACCAACTGTAAATGCAGCAGTTGTCCATGGCTTCTTTTTTCTTATATTATCACTTAATTTAAATATATTTGAATGACCTAATTTAACTCTATAATTCCCAGCCACTAAAAACAAACAGGCTTTCATAATAGCATGGTTCATCACGTGCAGAACTGCTCCGATCAAACCCATTGGATTACATAGACCAATTCCTAATCCAATATAACCTATCTGAGAAACACTACTATAAGCCAACATTCTCTTCATCTCTTTCTGAGAAATAGCCATGATCGAACCATAAATAATACCTATAGCTGAAAGCCAGGCTAAAATATCTGTAATATGAAGAGTTTTGCTAACATAATTAACACCAAAAACAAAAAATAAAATACGTAACATAGCATAAGCACCAATCTTGGTCCCTGTAGGTGCTATTAAAGCAGAACTCGTTGTAGGAGCATAAGTATACGCATCCGGTAACCAACCATGAAAAGGAAATACAGCCATTTTAATACCAAATCCTATTACCATAAGAGAAATTGCAACAATAATAGTGGGTTCATTATAAAGGTGTGGAATAATACTTCTTACATCAACCATATTAAGAGATCCGGTTGTTATATATAGAAATCCAACTCCCAACAAATAAAAAGAGCTGCCAACTGCTCCAATAATTAGGTACCTAAAAGCAGCTACTGGAGCTTGCTTTTCTCCAACTGAAATTAATCCATACATAGACAAAGAACATATCTCTAAAAAAACATAAAGATTGAACAGATCTCCAGCTAAAATAATTCCATTAAATCCACAAAGCATTAAAAGAACAAGGGCATAATAAGGTACGCTCTTTATTTTTGATTCCATTTCAACAATCTTCTTTGAATGAATAAGGACTAAAAGAGCAATTACATTAATAACTAAACACATAAAACTAGATAAAGGATCTAAAACATACTCAATTCCAATAGGTGGTATCCATCCACCAAAGTGATAGTGAATAGTACCAACCTTTAAGACCCTAAAAATATTATAAAAAGAGATAATAACAGAAATAGAAGTTGCAATCATAACCATAAAAAATGCAATTTGCTTCTTTTTCAATGCTACTATAGGAATTGAAACAGCCATAAATAATAAAATTAAAGGAGTTAAAGCAGCTGAATTACTAGATATCATTATCTTTTTTCATCCTTTTTAGTAAAACAGATTCATCCAGAGTTTTATATTTCTGGAATATAGATATAACCAGAGCAAATGCAACACCCATAGTAGCAACACCTACAACAATTGCAGTTAGCATAAGAGTATGCGGTAAGGGATTTATGTATTTTGCTGTGTTCGCAACACCTATCTTCTCATCAAAAATAGGCACTGTTGCACCCCATTTAGAAGAACTTGCAACAAAGAAGATAATAATAGATGTTTGAAAGATGGCTATGCCTATTAATTTCTTTATCAGATTTTTCTTCATTATAGCTCCATAGAGACCAAGACACATTAATAAAATCGCAAACCAATAACCATAATGACCTAAAAAGAAATCAATCATCTGAACTACCCTCTAATAAATCATCATAAATTGATACCATAATAGCCATAACTGCAATTGCAACTCCGATTTCAATGCATAAAATACCTATTGATCTATTCTCAGCTACAGCTTTAGAAAATGGAATGAATCCATAATCAAGAAAATTTCCACCAAACAATAAAGCAATTAATCCAGTACCAAAATATATTAATACTCCGGCTGAGCCTAAAGGTGTTGCCCAACTACTTTTAAATTGAAGCTGAGAAATTTCCATACCCAAAGATAATCGGATTAATATAAAAGCAGCTGCTAACATAGTACCACCCTGAAAACCTCCTCCCGGGCTATAATGGCCATGAAATATAACATACAATGCAAATAACATGATAAAAGGTGAAACTGTGCGGCTCACTAATGAAACAATTGGATTATCTTTTTTTCTTTCCATTCTTCTTTTTCTCTTTTCTTAATAAAAGGAAACAAACCAAGCCAGCTGTAAAAATAACAGTTTCTTCTCCTAAAGTATCATACCCTCTATAATCTGCCAGTATAACAGTGACCATATTTTCTGTTTCTGCATCTTTTTTAGCATTATGAATATAATATGAAGCAGCATTTGGAGTTTGTGATAAACTCTTTTCTTTATTCAGATCTGCGTATGCGTCACCCCTACTAGGTAAACCCAGAGAAGCATATATCATCAAAGCACAAAAAACAATCATAATTAAATAATTAACAACCTTCAATCTGAACTCCTTCTGCTCGTTCTATAAATTGTTATTATCAATAAAACTCCTGTAACACCTGCGCCAACAACTGCTTCAGTAAACCCTACATCTATAGCTCCCATAGCAATATAAATCAATGCTGTAAAAAAACTGAATACACTCAAAGTGATAACAGCTGTAAGTAAATTTTTTACATATAAGGATACAAAAGCTGCAATAAGTAAGCAAATAAATAAAACTATCTCAATTTCCCAGTTCATCTTTTTTTTGATTTTTTTAGACTTATCTTTTTTAAACCAGGGTCTCAACCTAAACCTGTATGCTGCTCTTGCAAGAGCATTTGTAGCAGTGGGGTTTGTTAAAGCAACAAACGTAATTATAATGATTAACTTTGCACTATTAACAGAAAATCCCTCATATATAACTAATCCAAAAATTACCAATATTATAGCGAGAGTATCAACTTTACCTGTAGCATGTGCTCTTGAGTAAAAATCTGGAAGGCGGATTAAACCCAGACTTCCTATAAACATAAAAAAAGCACCCAAGCTTATAAATATAATTGATAATATATCTTTAAGTACCATTCTTCCTTCTTGAACCCAAAGTACCTAAATACTTTGCAAATACAATAACTCCAATAAAATTGAGGCATGAATAAGCCATAGCTATGTCAATAAACATATCTATTCTGTTAAAAATAACTCCCACCATTAATATTAAAACCATTGAACTTGTTGCGATTGAACCAGAACAAAGCACACGATCATATATTGTAGGACCTGTTACAACACGATAAAGAGGAATGAAAATAATTACGCTCAAAATAACTGACACATAAATAAAGAACATATGCATTATATATCCACCTTAGATTTTATGATTTCAATATTTGATACTATTTGCCCTGGTTTTTTTTCATAAAGTTTTGCAACCTGCTCTGGCAAAGTTCCAGAAATAATTCCAGATGAAGATACATCCATTAAAGCATGAACTATAAAGTCATCACCAGATATCTGCACTGTTATTGTTCCTGGTGTTAATGTAATTGAATTTCCTAAAATTACTTTTGCAGTTGTGCAAGGCAATTTAGTTTTAAAGAGAATTATAGAAGGATCAATCGGCATTTTTGGAGAAAGAACAGCATAGGCAACTTGCAAGCTTGCAATTACTATTTGCCATAATAACCATGGTATATAAAATAATAATCTAAAAAAATTCATCCTCACCTGGTAATAATCCTTTATCACTGCTTCAGCTTTATCTATTTCTTCTTGAAAAAAAAAGTACCTTTTTAGTTTGAAATTAATTAGAATAACCAATAAAGAGGAAAACACTCCCATTGAAATGTGAAAAAAGTCATAATGACCACTCAAAAGTAACCAAAATCCAAATAACAGGACAAATTGAATAACTAAATTTTTAATAAAAATCTGCTTCAATAAATTGCCTCAATAAAAAAAATTTATTTTTTTTTTGATATAGATAAGTCATATTATATTTTTTTTTATAAATACTGTCAAGTAAGAAATTGGGACAAAAAATAATTTAGACATTAGATATGTTTTTTTAAGATCATAATATATTATATTTTTCAGCTAATTTAAAATACTCCTATAAATTTCTAAAAAATTCTCTAATTTCAATTCTTCAGCTCTTATATTCAAATTTATTTTATTTTTTATCAATACAATTTTCGCCCTTTCTTTATTAAATTCATCTGAAAGATTATTTAGTAATATTTTTCTCCTATTCATAAAACATTTTTTCAGAAAAACATAAAACTCTTTAATATTAACCTCCTCTTTTTGTTCTCTAATGATTTTTTTAAATAAAAAAACAGAGGAAACAACCTTTGGCTGAGGAGAAAAGGAGCCTGGATTAACATAAAAAAGTTTTTTTGAATAAAATAAAAATCTAAATAAAATAGACTGAGCACTATCTTCTCTTTCAATCAATTTATTTACAAATTCTTTTTGCATCATTAAAATACCTTTTTCTATTTTGTTTCTATTAAATATAATCCAATCAATTATATCTTTTGAAATATAATAGGGAACATTACTTATCAAATTGATGCTGTTATCAGGAAAACTATCATCTAACTTTATATCCAAAACATTTGCACTCATTGCTTCAAAATTAAATTTATATTTCTCTTCAATTTTTTTACATAGCTTTTGATCAACTTCTACAGCTATAATTTTACTTTCTTTTCTATATTTATATAAAAAATCTGTCAGAATACCATTCCCAGGTCCAATTTCAAATATAATACCATATACTGGAAAGAGATTTTTTGCGATTTTTTCAGCTACTTTTTTATTTATCAAGAAATTTTGACCAAATCTGACAGATCTTGCCATTTACAGATCACAAATCATACTTTTTCTGTTCTCAACAATAACACCTTCACAAATATTTTCATTAAATACTCTTAAAATTTTTATTTTTACCTTCTTTTTTCTATAACCCTCTGTACGCGGGATACTGACTGTTAAGAAATTACTTGTAACAACAAATGAGCGATCTTCATCCTCTTTTGTTAATATTCCTTCTAATATTTTGTTCTTAAATTTTTCTCTGTAATTTAGTCTTAAATCCTTATTGATATTTTGAATTTCTTTTATCCTTTTTTTTACTATATTAATTGCAACTGGTTCCATAAGAGCTGCTTTTGTACCAACTCTTGGAGAAAAAGGGAAAATGTGAATATAATTCAAATTACTTTGTCTAATAAAATCTAAAGTTTCCTGAGATTCCTTCTCTGTTTCTTCTGGGAAACCAACTATTATATCAGCACCATAATTAGCCTCAGGGAAAAATTTCCTGAAGCTATCCAACATTTTTAAGTACTCAATTGTTTTTATTCCCCTTTTCATTCTTTTCAAAACTGAGTTACTTCCACTTTGAAAGGAGAGGTGAAAACTATTTGCAATTTTCTGTACATAACTCAACTCTTTTATAAAACTATATTTAATATATCTCGGATCAAGGGAACTTAACCTTATGAATTCAATATTATTGATTTTATTTAAACCCTTAATTACATTTAAAAGATTTTCTCTTGGGAACAGATCATAGCCATATGATGATAAATTTATCCCGGTTAGAACAATCTCCCTATAACCTACTGAGCTAAAATATTTTGCTTTTTCTATTA
>JAUXFB010000321.1 GCA_030620255.1 Candidatus Aminicenantota bacterium
GGAAATGGAAAAAAATGATATATATTGTTAATAATAGTGATGAGGGGATAAAATATTTAAAGCCTTTAATAAGGATGTATGGAACTGGAAGTTTATGGTTTGATAATGTTTTTTTAGGAAAATTGGCTGTTAAAGAATTAAGTCAAGAAGATAAGAATTTATGCAGACAATATTTAATTGATATTAATTTTCATTAAAATTCGGATATAATATTTAAGTATGAAGTATAAGTACGAAATATATTCTAACTTTTCTTTGTTAATGATTTATAAAAATTTTTACATTTTATATATTAAAAACAGTAATATAAAAATTGTGAGGTGATGGGATGAAGCAATTGACACTTTGAGGAATCTCAAACCTATAAAGTACAATTACAAGGAAGATAAAGAGGAGCAGTATTTAGGGTTTATAGCAGAGGATGTTCCAGAGCTTGTTGCTATGAATGAGAGAAATGGCTTGCATACCATGGATGTGGTAACCATTCTCACCAAGGTAGTACAAAATCAGCAGGAAGAAGTTAAAACCTTAAAAGAACAGCAGAAGGAAAAGGATAAGAATCAGAAGAAAATTATTGAAAATCTTTTAAAACGAATTGAACGTATGGAAAAGTCAGAATACTAAAAAATATTATTTTAAATTAATTAGATTTTTGTTTAACAACACGAAAACCTAGATTGTAAAAACTACTCAACGGGTTAACATAGCTTCTGAAAGAAACCCGAATTGAACCGGGCAGTCCCTTCCAGCTTCCTCCCCTAACAACCTTGTTATAACCTTTTTGTGGACATTTAGGATTTTTTGAGGGTTTTTTTAAGTAGAATTTCTTATCATAAAAATCATAGCACCACTCACATACATTTCCCAACATATCGTATAACCCGTAGGAGGTTGCTTTTTTTTGGCCAACTGCATGAATCCTTTCTTCCGAGTTGCCAGAATACCAAGATATTTTTCCTATATCTCCATATTGCTCGGCAGTTTTTCCTGCTTTGCAGGCTTTTTCCCATTGAGCTTCTGTAGGCAGATTAATAATACTGTTGGTTTTTTTTGAAAGCCAGTGGCAAAATTCTTTAGCTCCATACCAAGTCACCTCTATAACAGGGGTATCAGGAGTAAGAGCATATTTATTTGCTTTAAAAATAAATTCTTTATTGTATGCCAGAGCACAATCACTATCATCCATATCTATTAACTCCTGTCCATTATAAGTGCCATTGGGATTAGCCTTTATATCATTTAAAAAATGTAGATACTGAGTATGTGTGATTTCATATTTTGAAATAAAGTATTCATCTAAAAAAACAGTATGAACTGGAGATTCATTAGAATTGCCATGGTGTGAACCCATTTTAAATTCACCAGCAGGAATCTTAATCCACTTAACTCGGAGGGTTTTATTAATATGCTTGTTACTGGAACTTAAAACAATATTCTTTCGACTAATGCAGGAAACTATCAAAATAAAATTGATTAACAACAATACTAAAGTAAATTTAATTTTCAAGATATTTCTCCTTTACATATCAGTATTATAATAAATGATGAGGTTAAAAAAATCAAATTTTTTATAAAATGTAAAAAACAAAAATAAAGAATATTTTATTGAAAAGATTAAGATTTCCTGAAGAGAGGTGATTGTTTATCAAAGAAAAAATTTTTTTATTGTTTTCTTTTTTTATTTTGGTTATTATTGTATTGTAAGAAAATAAAAAAGAGATATTAATCTCTAGGAGGGAAGATCATGAAAAAGAGTATTGTTTTATTTTTAGTTTTTTTGGTTTTAACAGTGTCATTTGTTTATGCAAATGAAAAAAAACCTGTAGCGATTTCACCCGGTGAGGAAATTGGATCAGCTCTGGTTGAACAGAGTTGCCCCACTTTTAGTTGGACTTCAGTTCCATGGGCAAAAGGCTATAGAATTGCAGTTTTTGAAACAAATGGCCAGCAGGGCATTTATGAAGACACAATAGTTCAGGGAGATCCTGTGCTTGTTCGGGATATCCCGGGATCAGCTTTATCCTGGACTCCATCTGGAAGCAGAGGTTTGACAAATGGTGTTGATTATATCTGGTTTGTGCAGGCGGTTGATGCAAATGGTAATGGTGTATGGTCCTCAGGAAAGTTATTTAAGGTAAACATTACAGTCAGCTTCGATAAAATGCTTGCCAGGATCAAAGGACAGTTAAAAGAGTACGGAATTAGTGAAGATGTTTTAAATGAAGTGTTCAAAGAGATGAAACCTCAAGCTCAATACGGAGGAGAAAAGGAAGATAAAAAAGGGACTGATTCTAAGGGTATGCCAATTGTTACTGGAAATGAAACCGGTTCAAACACCTACTATGGACAAAATGCCGGATTTCAAATTGGTACAGGGATAAATAACTCATTTTTTGGTTATATGGCAGGAGCCACTACCACTACTCAAAGTAGTAATTCATATTTTGGATGGAAGGCAGGGTTTTATGCTATTGGAAGTAGTAATTGTTTTTTTGGGAATGAAGCAGGGCAGAAATTATCAAATTCAGGCTCTTATAATGTTTTTATTGGAAACCAGGCTGGATATAA
>JAUXFB010000275.1 GCA_030620255.1 Candidatus Aminicenantota bacterium
CCCAAAATGAAAGTGCTGAAAGAAAATTCAATTAATATGATAAGATATAATAATTTCAATAAAATATGTGCAATCATATGTGTTATATTAATATTGGTGTTGATATACATTTATTATGACCTCAATGTTATATATTTTTTAAATAGTGTAATTAATTAATAATTTCAATTAGTAATTATTTATGATATCAGTAATTGTTCCGACTTACAATGAAGAAAAAAATATTGGGAACTGTCTTAAATCCCTGCTGAAACAAAGCCTTCCAAGAAAAGAATATGAGATTATAGTTGTTGACGGGCAGAGCAAAGATAAAACTGTAACGATTGCCAAAAAATATGCGGACAAAGTGATTCAGCAGAAAAGCAAAGGTGTTGGAGGGGCAAGGAATAATGGTGTGGATATATCAAAGTATGATTTGATTGCAACCACAGATGCTGACTGCATTGTTCCAGAGAACTGGCTTGAGAGAATTGTAAAAAATTTTGAGAATAATAAAGTAATTGTAGTATGTGGCTCTGATGGACCCATTGAAAAGAGTCTAAAAGCACAGATAATATTTTTGGTTATTAGAAATATAATAAAACTGTTTTCATATTTTGGTATTTATTGTTTAGGGGGAACTAATTCTTCATTCAGAAAAAAGAATTTTCTGGAAGTAGGTGGATATAGAAATCTTCCTCATTCAGATGATGTTGATTTGGGGTTTAGGTTAAATAAGATAGGAAAAATAAAATATGACAAAAAAATTTTTGTCAAGTTTTCAGCAAGACGCATGGAAAAAAATGGATACCTAAATACAATAACGACTTGGATGAAAGGCAATATTTTGTTATTGTCAGGAAGAAATATCAAGACCTGCGATTCCTATGCCAAACAAGATTACAATAAAACAATCTAAATGATTTATGAATTTACTAAGATAATTTTTTGTATAATTCAAGTAATTTTTTTGCTGTATTTTTTATAGAATATTGTTTTACAATTTTTTTGCTGTTTTTTGAAAATTTTTTAATTAAGTTTTCATTACTAGTCAACTTTACAATTTTTATGGCTAAATCCACAGGATTTTTTGGCTCTGCCAGAAAACCATTAAAACCATCGCATATTATTTCCTTTGTGCCATATCTATTTATGCCTATCACAGGCAATCCCATACTCATTGCTTCAAGAAAGGTTATACCTTGGGTTTCTGTATCAGAAGGGGAAATAAAAAGGTCTGTATTAAGATAAAGGGAATATAAAACTTCATCTTTGATATATCCCAAAAATTTTACATTTTTTAATTTAAGTTTTTTTGCAAGTTTTTTATATTTTTTTAAGTATGGTCCAGAACCAACCAAAACAAGGAATACATTTTCGTTTTCAAGGTAGTTCATAGATTCTAATAATATATTAATCTTCTTCTCAAAACCCATTCTACCCACAAACAAGAGTAGTTTACTATTTTTTGGAAAGTTATATTTCTTTGTTATATCAATCCTTTTTGTTTTTTTTATTTTATTTATATTCACGCCATTTGGTATGCATACAACATTTTTTACACCACAAGACTCTATATATTTTTTTATTTCATTTGAAGGGGCGATCACGCAGTCCAGTTTCGAGTAGATAATTTTAGTATATTTTTTTGCAGGATATACACCAACCTTTTTTAAAATACCCTGGAAATTTCCTTTAAGGATATATGGAAAATATTCCGGTAACAAAGTATGATATGTCCCTACAATAGGAATTGAGTAATGCCTGGAAACTGCAATACCAATTACTCCTGAAGTAAATGGTGAATGTATGTGAATTAAATCAAATTTTTTCTGCTCAAAAATTTTTTTAAGATTTTTTAGTCTTGCTATTGGGATTCTATATCCTTCATATAAACGAAGATTGAATGAATGCAATTCCACAATCTCTAAATTTTTTGATATTTGTTTTATATTAAACCTTTCTCTACCAGGTACAAATAATGTCACCTCGTTGCCTTTGTCAATAAAGAATTTTGTTATATCTTCTATATGCGTTACAACACCATCCCTGTGTGGTTTATAAGTATCTGTAAACATTGCAATTCTCATAATCTAAATCAATTTATTAAGAGTCTAAAGCAGATTTATAAACTTTGTTTAATCTCTCAATCTGCATCTTAATATCATATTTTTTCTCTACAAGTTTTCTTGCATTACTTCCGAGTTTTTTCAAATCTATAGTTTTAATTTCTCTGGTTGCCTCTTCAATCTCCTTAACTTTTGTTCCGCAGACAATACCGCAGTTCTTTAAAACTTTTTCCTCTCCCCCAAAGTTTGAAACTATTACAGGCTTTCTGCAAGCCATCGCTTCTAACACTGTATAAGGATGCCCTTCCAGATATGAAGGAGAAGCAAAAACATCTATTGAATTATAAAATTCCACTGAGTCTTTGACAAAACCCAAAACTTTCAATTTCCCGTTCTCTAATTTTTTAATTTTCTTATATTGTATCCCAGTACCTGCAACCACTAAATTTACTCCCGTTTTTTTGCATGCCTTAACCAATGAAAGAATATTTTTCTCTATACTTAATCTTCCAAGATAACCAATAGTGAAATCTTTAAAATAATGTTTTGATTTCTTTCTCCTAAACTTGTCCATATCCACGCCATTTGGGATAACTATGAGATTATCACCTACAATATCTTTAATTATCTCCTCTTGTCTTTTTCCAACAACAATGAATTTGTTTGAAGTTTTTTTATATATACCTGCTATAAATTTCATATAGTTTTTTGAAAAAATTGAATAAATATTATCCCCTACCTGTACATGAAAAGTATTTATTATAACTGGTTTTTTCTTTATTTTTTTATAAATAAAAGGTATCAAAAATTCGGAAGAGGTCACCCCATGATGTATATGAAAAATATCACAATTTTTCATTTCTCTTTGTATTAATCTTGTTTCTTTATCTATTCCATAAGCCCCATTATAAATATTCAAAGATATTTTTGGTGTTACAAGTTTTGCTTTAAAGTAAGTCAAGAGATAATCTAGATGTGTGGTGATTCCCCCCTGAGGTCTTGCATAATAAGTC
>JAUXFB010000133.1 GCA_030620255.1 Candidatus Aminicenantota bacterium
TAAATTCAATAGAACCTGCTTTTTGTTGCTGAACTCTAATATCACATTTTTTAAATTTTAATGTTTGCCAATCAACAAATGTAGCATTTTTTAATATAAGAGACATTGCTTCTCTCCATTTGTAAAATAATCTTATCAGATTACACTTTTACTGACAAAAAAGCAAATTGTTATGTTCAATCTTTTTTTGTTTTTTTCTTCAGAGGAAATAAATAGGGACACATCCCAATTATCAGCCTGATTTTCTTGGCCTGCCTTTTTTTCTCCTGTTTAAGGAGATTCCCAATTCCTTTGCAACACGTTGAATAAATTGTTCTGATCCAGCAGGTACTCCACTATAAGTAGATTTTTTAATTCTTTCTATTTCGTCTTTATCGTCACGTTGATTCAAAAGCTTGCTATATTCATCTCTGTCAATATAATCTTTCCAAATTGGCTCAACCATTTTGTTTTGATGATCAAAAGTAGTATTCGCCTTTGCACTGGACCATTTGTACTGTATCGGTACCTTAACGATCCCAGCACGAACTGGATTTCTTTCTATATATCGACACACTGACCAAAGATATGCTTCCTTTTCGACTACACAAGAATGGAATCTGCATTCCCATAATCTGCCAGTTCTCTTGTATTTTTTATTAATATATTGAGTATATCTCAGACTCAATTTCTGCATTGTCTTGGAGAGTGAATTCTCATGCTGAGGATTGAGCAACAGATGAATATGATTCTTCATCAGGCAATAAGAATTTAATTTACATCCACATTCGTCAGCGTATTTATTCAGGAATTTCAAATACTCCTGTCTGTCTACGTCATCAAAAAATACAGTCTGTTTATTATTCCCTCTTTGAATTATATGATGCGGATAGCCTACATAAATTATTCTTGCGATACGGGGCATGATATATTACAACATAAAATCCAAAGAGAATCAAATTAATAGGATGTGTCCCTATTTAACCATAGGATGTGTCCCTATTTAACCTATTTAAATGCTCGGATGATTATTTACAAATTTATATTATAGGAGTAAAATAAAATAAATTAGCATCTTTTGGAGGTGAATTATGAACAAAGATGCAAAAAAGCTTGTTGAAGAGCTCTTATCAATCGCATGGGTGACTATTAATGGTGATAAGCCATACGATATTAAAGTCCATAATGATAATTTTTATGAAAGGGTTATCAAAGAGGAATCTCTCGGTCTTGGTGAATCCTATATGGAAGGATGGTGGGACTGTGATTCCGTTGATGAATTGATAAACAAAATCTTAAGAGCAAAGCTTGACGAAAAAGCCGCCGGAAACTGGAAAATCAAATTGCATTATTTAAAAGCAAGATTATTTAATTTGCAGAAGGACAAAAAATCTTTTAACAAATTAATGAAACATCATTATAATCTTGGAAATGATCTTTTTAAAGCTATGCTTGATAAGAGGATGAATTATAGTTCAGCTTATTGGAAAAATGCTAAAAATCTCGATGAAGCGCAAGAAGCAAAACTTGAACTCATTTGCAAAAAATTGGTTCTTAAAGAAGGGATGAGTGTCCTCGATCTTGGATGTGGCTGGGGAGGATTTGCAAAATATGCAGCGGAAAAATATGGTGTAAAAGTAGTAGGGATCACTATTTCAAAAGAGCAGTATGAATTGGGAAAGGAACTTGTAAAAGGTTTTCCTGTAGAAATAAAATTACAAGATTATAGAGAAGTAACAGGAAAATTTGATAGAGTTATTTCTATTGGTTCGATTGAACATGTTGGATATAAAAACTATAGAACATATATGGAAGTGGTTAACAGAACTCTTAAAGATGATGGTATATCCTTAATTCACACTATAGGTTCTAATAAAAGCCAAGTTGCCTCTAATGTATGGATAACAAAATATATTTTCCCTGTTGGTTTGGTTCCTTCCGTAGCTCAATTGAGTAAAGCAATGGAAGGAATCTTTGTATTTGAAGATCTACAAAACTTTGGTCCTGATTATGATAAAACCCTGATGAATTGGTATAAAAATTTTAAAAATGCATGGCCAAAACTTAAAAATAAGTATGTAGAAAAATTTTATAGGATGTGGAAATACTATTTGTTAAGCTCAGCAGGAGGTTTTCGATCAAGACAAACGCAATTATGGCAGATTGTGATGACAAAACCCGGGAGGGAATTACCGTTTCGGATTTCCTAAACAAAAACAATCATATGTCAAGGATCTATACTTCGTATAGATTCTTAAATGAGGCAATAGGATTGTTATATTCAGTTTTTTTTTACTTTTTTCTTCAAAGGTAGCTTATTATAACTTTTATTTTCATAATAAGAAAAGGCATTAGCAACAGCAGCTGCAGTTGGTACTAAACCAATTTCTCCAACACCTTTCGCTCCATAAGGACCAATAGGATCACGTACTTCAACACCTTTTACAACAATTTTTGGAGTTCTATTCATTCTTAAGAGTCCCAAATCCTTTAATTTTGTACTCTTAATCTGCCCATTTTCTAATTCAAGCTCCTCACTAAGAGCATACCCAAGCCCCATATGAACAGCCCCTTCAATCTGTCCCTCAAAAAGGACCGGATTGATGATTTTTCCTGCATCATGTGCTGCATAAATTGTATCAATCTCTCCATTTTTGTTTAGCACTACAAGTTGAGTAGCATAACTATATGAATAATGTGTTGTTATCTTACCAGGCTCACCTAGTTTAGTGGTCCAATCACAGACCCATTTTCCTGTGTAAACTTTTCCTGTTAATTCTTTTAAGCTCATTGTTTTTAGATCCTGGTTTATTTTTTTTGAAGCATTAATTATTGCATTGCCGATTATTGATGTGGCTCTACTTGCAGTTGTCATACCTGCCTTTGCTTCAGATTGGGTGGAAACCTTAACTTTAATCTCATCAGGACTCAAACCTGTTTCTTCATAAAGAAACTGAATTGCAACTGTATCAACTCCCTGTCCCATTTCTGTCCAACCATGATGAATAATAATCAAATGAGGTGATCTTATTTCAATCTTAACCTCACAGCCATCTTCCATTCTGTTTCCAACCCCACAGTTTTTTATACCACAGGCAATCCCTGCATATTTTGCTCTGTAAAACTCGCTCTTTACAGCTAAAAGAGTATCTCTAACTCCCACACCTTCGTTAATTATCTGACCTGTTGCTACCATTGCCCCTTTATAGAGTGCGTTCTGAAAGCGAAACTCCCATCTATCAAAGCCTCCCTTTTTACAGAGTTCATCCAGAGACCTCTCAAGAGCAAATGTTACCTGATTCACTCCAAAACCTCTCATAGCTCCGCATGGAATATTGTTTGTATATATTGCCTTTGCAGTTATATCAACATTTGTGACGTGATAAGCTCCGGTTGCATGGCCTGCTGCTCTTTCTAAAACTTTCATCCCAACTGAAGCATAAGCTCCAGTATCCCCAATAATTCTTGCCTTAACTATTGTTAGTTTCCCTATCTTATCACAACCTACTGTATAATCCATTGACATTGGATGACGTTTTGGATGCATTCTAATTGATTCTTCTCTATTAAGGTGTAGTTTTACAGGTTTTTTCAATAAGTAACTAAAAAGGGCTGCATGGTGTTGAACTGTCATATCTTCTTTTCCACCAAAGGCACCACCATTCGGGACAAGGTTTACCTTAACCTTGTTTTCTGAAATTCCAAGTATCCTTGCTATCTGTTTCCTGTCTTCATAGATACCCTGGCTCTGTGTAAATATCTCAACCCCATCATCATTAAAAGGCAAGGCTATTGCACACTCTGTTTCAAGATAAGCATGCTCAACCAGTTGAGTTTCATATCTTGCATTTGTTATGAAAGCTGATTTTTGAATTACCCTGTCAGCATTCTCACCTCTTTGAATATTTGTTGTACTTAAAATATTCCCCTGTTTATGAATCTTGACAGAACTTATTTCAGCTTTGTGCATATCAGTTAAAGGTTTTAAAACCTCATACTCAACTTCGATCAAAGCAGCACCTATTCTTGCAATCTCCTCGTTTTCTGCTACCACACCTGCTATCACATCTCCAATATAATTTGTTGTCTCTCCCTCAATTAGCATTACTGGCCAATCCTTAACAATTAGACCATTGTAACGCTCCCCCGGGATATCATGTCCTGTAAAAACTCTCACAATACCATCCAGTTTTTCAGCTTTTGAAAAATCGATATTTTTCACACTTGCACGAGGATGATCACTGAACCTTAAAACAGCATAAAGCATACCATCTAATTTCATATCATCTACAAAACAAAACTTTCCAATAGCTCTTTCATAGGCTTCATATTTTGGTAATCTATGTCCAATTCCTCCAATTTTATCAAGCACAATTTTTTTCCTGCTTCTCAACGATTCTGCTGCAAGTTTGACTGCTTCAACTATTTTTTTAAAACCAGTACATCGACAGAAATTAGAATTAAGAGCTTTAACAATTTCCCTCTCATTGGGGTTTGGATTTTTCTCAAGAAACACCTTTGTTCTGACAAGTAAACCAGGTGTACAGAACCCGCATTGAACAGCTCCTTTCTTTACAAAAGCTCTTGCCAGTATATCGCGAACCTCAGGCTGAAATCCTTCGATTGTAAAAATTTTTGCTTTATTAATCTTCTTTACTGGTGTAACACAGGCAAGAATAGCTTTCCCATTCATCTCAACTGTACATGCACCACAAAAACCCTGACCAGAACAACCATCTTTCAAAGAAGTAATCCCTTCTATTTCTCTTAAATACTTCAAAAGCGAGATATCCTCATTGTCATCAAATTCCCTTACAATATTATTGAGTTCGAATTTAATCATTTTAACCCCATTTTAGAAAGGATTCTTCTGTAATTTTCAGGGTCTGTATCTTTCTCTGTGTTTATTACAAGAACCCTTGATTTTTTTGTGATTTTAAGTTTACTCTTTGCATGTTTTAGATTTTTATCTTTCAATAAAGCAATAAGCCCGGCAAGTCCGGAAGCTCCCGATTCTCCAGCGATTATTCCTTCTTTGAAATATTCTGCCATTGCATCTTCAGCGTAATTGTCACTTATTGCAATAAAGAGATTTATAGAATCTTTTAAAATCGGCCATGCAACAAGTGATGGTATTCCACAGTTAAGCCCTGCCATAATAGTTTCCATTTTACCTTTAGCTGCA
>JAUXFB010000241.1 GCA_030620255.1 Candidatus Aminicenantota bacterium
GCCTCCGACTTTATCTGCCTTCATAAAATAGGCCAAGAATGTGCAATTTGTGATCTAAAAGTCTCTCCAGCAAAAGCAAATATAAATGATCCTATCACAGTTGACATGAGCGATTCAAAATATGCAGAATTATTAGAAGTAGAAATTATTGGGCCAGATGGAACTAAAGTTGCAAGTAAAAAATTAAGTTTAGAAAATGCAAAATGGGAAACAAGCTTAAAAAAGCCAGGAGAATATACTTTTAAGGGCAAGGCTATAAACACTAAATGCGACCCTTCCGAAAGTTTATGTGAACAAAAAATATATATAAACTTTCCACCTGAATGCTGTATAAAAACTTCTAAAGATAAAGAATATGCTAATAAAGCTATAGTAATTGATGCTTCCTGTGCTAAAGACCCTGATGGCAAAATTGTAAAAGCATATTATGAGATTTCTGACAAAGGCGGAAAAGTAATTGATAAAAATACTGTCAATAAAACACCATTTGTATGGGAAAAGAAATTCAACAAAGCTGGTCCAAAAACCATAAGTTTAAAACTTTATGATGATTTTGGAGGAGTATCTGAAATTTGTACAGCCAATATAGAAGTTCTTTCAAGACATTTCTTTTTAGTTGAGGGTATCCCTATGTTAGTAAAAGGCAGTTACAGCGCATATCTTTTTGGTAGAGTTGGATGGGGATACTGGATCAATCCTGAAAAGTTAGACTTAACCTTATCTGCAGGTGGAGGACTTTCAACTAAAAGTGCGCCACACAAATCATTCGTTATGGCAAATCTGATCTTAAATTACCATGTTGATAAATTCTATTTTGGCGGTGGTTTAGGTGTTAATACAAAAGTTAAGGAAAATTATTGGGATGGAGGTATTGGTGTAGTTGCTAATATTGGGTACAACTTATTCAATCATAATAACTCAATTGGTTCTATCTTTGGTGAGTTAAGAATACCTTTTGGAGAAGATTATTCATTCTCACACCAACATATGCTACTTCTTGGTTTCAGATATACATTTGGTCTATAAAATTTTAATTTTTTCTTAGATAAAGAAATACTCATTACAGCCCGTTAGTTTTCAAACTAACGGGCTGTATAAATCAAACAAAAAAGTTCTGGTTATGTATACTATATTTTAAAATCACATTATAGGAGGAAAATTTGAAAAAGATTTTTTTACTTATATTTATACTTTCATTTCTAATCACTTACGGATATTCCATAAATGATGCACGACTCTTGAGAACTCCTGACATCAATAAGGATTTAATTGTGTTTGTTTATGCAGGAGATATATGGTCAGTTTCATCTAATGGAGGAAATGCCACAAGACTAACATCTCATAAGGGAATGGAAATATTCCCTAAAATATCTTCTGATGGTAAATGGATTGCGTTTTCAGGAGAATACTCAGGTTCACGCCAGATATTTGTCATACCTTCAAATGGAGGTGTTCCAAAACAACTAACATTTTACAACAGTGTTGGAATTATGCCTCCAAGAGGCGGATATGACCATATTGTTATGGACTGGACTCCTGACAGTAAAAAAATTCTTATAAGAGCAAATAGGACTCCATATGGGAAAAGGATGGGTAAGTACTATTTAGTAAACCTTGATGGAGGGCTTGAAACTCCTTTACAAATACCTGAAGCAGGTTTTGGAACCTTTTCACCCTGTGCCAAAAGCATTGCCTACACACCCATATCAAGAGAATTCAGGACATGGAAAAGAATGAAAGGCGGAAGAGCACAGGATGTTTGGATCTATAATCTCGAAAAAGACACATCAAAAAGGCTTACTACTTTTCCAGGAACAGATCAGCATCCAATCTGGTATAAAGATAAAATATACTTTATTTCTGATAGAGGTACAAACATTAAATTAAATTTTTATTCCTTTGACCTGAATAATAAAAAGATTGAAAAAATAACTAATCATATAGAATATGATGTACTATGGCCATCAGGACATAATGGGTTGATAGTATATGAAAACAAAGGATATATTTACAAATTAGATCTAAATTCAGGTAAAGCAGAGAAAATTACAGTAAATATAAATTTTGACAATCCAAATATACTTCCCTATTTTAAAAACGTTTCAAAATTTATTTCAAGATTTGGATATGGTATATCACCATCAGGTAAAAGAGTAGTATTTGATGCAAGAGGTGATATTTTTACTGTACCGGAAAAAGAAGGAATCACTTACAATCTTACTAAAACTCAGTGCGAGAGAGAAATGTATCCGGTTTGGTCTCCAGATGGAAAATGGATTGCCTATTATTCAGATAAGACAGGGGATTATGAGATTTATCTGCTTGATCCAAAAAATAAGAAAAAGAGAATTAAACTTACTCAAAACCATAAAGTTTGGAAATATCCAGCAGTCTGGTCTCCTGACAGTAAAATGCTCCTGTTTTCAGATAAGAACAATCAATTACAGATACTTGACATAAAATCAAAAAAAATAACTCTTATCAAACAGGCAAAATTTGCTTCTATAAATGATTATAATTGGTCACCTGATTCAAAATGGGTAATATATACAAAAAGAGATAAAAATAAATTAAATGCAATATGGCTATATTCTATTGAAACAAAAAACACACACAAATTAATAGATGACAAATATAATAATTCCTCTCCCGTATTTTCAAAATCTGGTAAATATATATTTTTTGCTTCACAAAGAGATTTTAATATGGATTTTTCAAGTTTTGAATTCGATTTTGTATACAACAAAGCAACCAGAATTTATGCTGTAGCTTTAACTAAAGATGTTCCAAAGCTTTTTGAAGAAAAAAATGATGTAGAAAAGGGAGAAGACATAGAAGAAGATAAAAATAAAAAACTCTCAAAGAAAAAAGAAAAGGGTAAAGAGAGTATAAAACCAATAAAAATTGATTTTAATGGAATAAGCAATAGAGTAATTGCCTTCCCTTTAAAACCTGGAAAATATAGTATAATCAGGGATATTGGAGATAAACTTTTATATTTCAAGGATAAAGATATATATTTATACAATATTAAAGAAAAAGAAGATAAATTAATTATAAAAGGAATCTCAGGTTGTGACCTCTCTGTTAACAACAAAAAACTTCTTTACAAAGCAAAAAATAAATTTGGAATTATTGAAATAAAACCAAAACAAAAAGTTGGAGATGGGCTTTTAAAATTAAAAGATCTTGTTATGAAGATTGATCCAAAAAAAGAGTGGGAACAAGTATATAATGAAGGCTGGCGAATCTTTAGAGACTGGTTCTATGTAAAAAATATGCATGGTGTTGTATGGCTTAAAATGAGAGAAAAATATAAGAAGCTTTTACCATATGTCAGTCATAGAGCAGATCTTGATTATATTTTAGGCGAGCTTGTTGGTGAATTAAATGTTGGACATACATATGTTAACTGGGGAGATTTTAAACAGGTAAAACGTATTGATACCGGTCTTCTTGGTGCTGATTTAAAA
>JAUXFB010000055.1 GCA_030620255.1 Candidatus Aminicenantota bacterium
AGTATACTCCTCTCTGAGTTTCTTCACTCTCTCTGTCATATCTTCATAGGAAAAATCAGACCCCATCATACTCTGTCGCAGCATATGTCCTGACAATCGCATTATTCGCTCTGCAGAGGGGTAATATATTTTAATAATGTCATTTACCTTTAGTATTTTAGTCCCTTTATCTCTAACCGGGTTTAAAAATTCAAGAAAGGATTTTTCATTACCCTCAGAATAACTGGTCATGGTTTTGGTGATTTTGCGATTTTTAATGGTAATAATCATATCAATTTCTGCATAGGCAGTGGTATAAATCATATTTTTGTCAATTTTATCCAGGATATCAAAGGGAGACAATTTATCCTGACTGTTCAAAAGCCCAACCAAAAATAAAATTACTAATATTACAATTATTTTTTTTCTCATCATTCCTCCATTATCTTTTAAATATTAAGTTTAGATCGAAAGGCGTCCACAGGAAGCATTTTGGAAGATTTATAAGCAGGATATACAACGGCTAAAAGGGTAATAAAAATTCCAAAAATTACCGATGATATTAAGATTTCTATGGTGAATTCAGGATAAATTATCTTACTGAAGAAAGGCATGGGGATATCTATATTATCCCATACTTCAGTACCCATCATCTGTTCGAAATTAATACCGGTTTTCTCAACATATGCTGATATCGCCCCTCCAATCGTCCCTCCAATCACTGCCCCAATGGTTCCAATACAAAATGCCTCAATAAAGATCATGGCAATTATATTGTGATTTTTTAGTCCCATAGCCTTTAAAATCCCAATCTCTTGAAATCGCTCCATAACCGCCATTAACATAGTATTTAAGATCACCAGAGCCACAATGAGCATCACAATCATAATGATTTTACCAAATACTTTCTCTATCATTGGCAGAAAGCTTCTCACCATATCAGATTGCTGATATGGGATTACCTGGTATTGATTTTCAGGGAAATTTTGATCCAGTATTGATTTTATCTTTCCTGCCACCATCTCAGCTTCCTTGGGATTTTCTAAAAAGAGTAGAATTTCATGGGCAGTTTCAGGTGCATCCAGCATCTCTCTGGCTTTTTCAATGGGGATATATAACACATGTTTGTCAAAAACCGAGTACCCGGTCTCAAAGATTCCTTTTATATTAAAGGGCAGGGCATATGTGGAGTAATTAATGTCCGTAGTGACTAATAAAAGTTCATTATTAATATCTACTTTCATTTTCTCAGCCAGGCCTTTTCCAATGATCAACTTAGTTTGATCTGAATCAAAATACTTCCCTTTGATGACAGTCTTTGACAGATCCATACTTTTGTCTATTGCCACCGGATCGATTCCTATAGCGATGCATGGTTCATTAACGTCTTTATAACTCAATAACAGGGGGAATTTGATCCTCTCATCAATATGGTTAATTTCAGTGACCAAAGATAACAATTTCCTGACTTTTGAAATATCAGTAATTAGATTTTCCTTTGGAAATATCCGTTCCAATCGAAGGTATTCCTTGTGTGCAATCCTGATATGACCGATCTGGGCTTTTACAACAGATTCCACTGAATTGGTCATAATACCACCAATATAACTTTTGGCAAAAATCAGAGTAATCATTCCAATAGCAATAGCCATGGTAGTAAATAATGTCCTTCTTTTATTTCTCCAGATGTTTCTCCATGCAAATTTAAATATATTTTTTAGCATTTTGTATGTCTCCTAAATATATTTTAAGGCTTCAATGGGATTTAATTTAGTGGCTTTTCTGGCTGGATAGAGACTGGCAATAACCGAAATAACCACGCCAAAAATGAAGGTAGATAATAGAATATTAAAGCTTAAATCTCCGTAAAAAATATCCTTGACTGGATAAGCTGCCTGAGCTATTTTTTCATAGGTTTCCCCAAAAGCAGATATTGACCATCCCTTTACTTCCAGATACCAACCGGCCAAACCACCAAGAAGACAACCTAATAGAGAACCAAAAACACCGATCAATCCGCCTTCAAAGACAAACAATTTCATAATCTCCCATTTCTTCATTCCCAGAGCCATTAACATTCCAATTTCCCGGGTCCGTTCCAATACTGCCATTAACATGGTGTTGATAATACCAATTGAGGCAATAAACAGCATGATCATAATGAGCATAGCACTACTTTTAGTTTTGGTTTTACTGATGGCAAGAAAGGTGCTTGCCAGGTCTTTCCATGAATATACCTCAATCTTTTCATCAGTATTATTAAATACTGTACCCAGCCAGGTTTTTGCCTGTTCTAAAGTATCCTCATTATCATTAGTTAAACAAACTACAATTTCTGTTACTTCATTGCCCATACTGAGGGCTTCCTGAGCAAGTATTAGAGGGACAATGATGCGATTGGAATCAACTGCCGGGTTTCCGGAATTAAACAATCCCACAATCTCCATATCAAGAGCATTCCATGTTATATCTTCTCCCTTTGATGAGGTAATAATACGAATAGTAACATTATCACCCACCTTTAAGTCGATATCCTTTGCCATGTCAGCACCGATTACCATTCCTGGTTTATTTGAATCAATCCATGTGCCGGCAATCAGAGAATCCTTGATATTCAAGATCTTAGGATCAGATTCCGGTTCACAAGCCACTCCCAGGCAGGGTAATTCATCCATTCTCTTAATCAATGAGGCTCCGAAGAGAATTCTGCTCTCCACTTCTTTCACTTTAGGGTGTTCTTTTATCTTTGCATAATACTGTTCTGGATTTTGAATGGTTTTATTTAGAGGGATCTCATCCTTTTTATCAAAATACCCGGTTTTAAAGAGCTTTAAATGAGAGGTTTGACTGTGGATGATATTGGAGATGGATTGTTTGTCAATCCCATTCATTAAACAAATACTGATTATCAATAAACCCAAACCCACTGATACTGATGAGAAGGTAATGATGGTTCTTCTTTTGGCTCTGAAGACATTTCTAAAGGCTAATTTTAATAGGGTGAACATCTCCTACCTCCTCTTATCGTCCCGGTGTATCTGGCCATCTTTTAAGGTAATAATCCGTAGGGCAAAATCCATGACCATTCTGTCGTGAGTGGAAAAGATAAAAGTGGTATTTGTTCTCTTATTCATTTGAAGCATTAATTGAAGAATTTCTTTACCATTTTTTGAGTCAAGGTTTGCTGTTGGTTCATCTGCAAGAATCATTTTTGGTTGTTTAATAAGTGCTCTGGCAATAGCCACTCTCTGCTGTTGCCCACCACTCATTTCAGATGGTTTTCTAAACATAAAATCTTTCAGTCCAACTTCTGTTAGAATTTCCTCAACTAATAATTTGCGGTCTTTTTGTTTCATATTGCCTTTGAGGATTAATGGGAATTCAACGTTTTCAAATGCTGTAAGAATAGGAATTAGATTAAAGGTTTGGAAAATAAAACCAATATTATAACGCCTAATATTTGCCAGCTCATTGCTATTCTTAGAACTTATATCTGTATCATTTAAGAATAAAGTACCATCTGAGGGTTTATCCAGACAACCAATGATGTTCAGGATGGTTGTTTTTCCTGAACCTGATGGACCAGCTATGGATAAAAATTCTCCTTTATCAATAGAAAAAGATATTTCTTTTAATGCAGGAAAATCGACCTTACCTGTTTTGTAAATTTTAGATACATTCTCAAGTCGTATTAAAGACATAAGAACCTCCTTTAAAAATTTATTTTAAGCCAGATAAAAAAAAGATTTTGTTTGTTTTTCTTAAATTCCCCCTTCTTTCCCAAAGGAAAGTAGAAACCTGATGTAAGAAGAATATTCTGGCTGATCTCGTAATGAATTGATGGGTTTATAATATAACTTCCATCACTAAAATTTGATATATAGCTTAAAGAAGGTGAGAGGAAATTTGAAAAACTATAACGGAGCATTGATAAGAGATATTTTTGTCCTAAAGTAAACCTATTACCTGAAAGTATTTGATTATAATCATAATTAGAACTATCTTTTTCACCACTTGAGTCAAAAAAAAATTCATTTAACCAGTATAAACCATTTTTTATAGCAAATGTGTAGTCAAAACCCAATACAACTTTTACATCATTGCTATGTGGAGAGACAAAGTATCCAGCCTCAATCCACCAGCCTATGAAATTTTCACCTCTTAAGTCCAGACCATATATTGATGTTTCTGTTAATTCTGAACGAATAAATGTTATACCAGTATCTATACTCAGGATCTGGGTCTGAGCTCGAAAACCGAATTTAGAAGAGCTAAAGTCATTTTCAGTTGCACATACACCAGTGAAACTGGATGATGAACCAATGGGAAGATAGATTTTAAAAGCATTTGTTCCGGGTTTTTCCTCTTTAGGTTCAAAAATGTTTATCCTATTAAAAATGTCAAGCGGAGCCCAGAGATAAGAAATACCCATTGCTACCCGTTGCTTGCCTATTGAAATATCAAAATCCTTAAAGTAAATATCAATATAAGCTCTGTCAAGATCAATTTTTACATTGTTATTACCTGAATTTTCTGCGCCATCGTAAGCCCCCACAGGTGATTTCATAGTGCCGTGAAAAGAATAAACATCAACTGCTAAATTCAATGTCAGCTTTTTTGATGGGCAGGCTTTATATTTTAGTCTCAAACGCATATAATCTGAAATATCAAATTTCTCATCAATATTATTCCAGCTTATTTCAGGATCATTTATAAGGAAAAAGCGGTTTACAAAGTATCCGAATAGATCTGAATCTGCATATAAAAGAGAATTAAGTAGTAATATAGAAGATATAAATATGATATTTGTTTTTTTAATTAAAATCCCAAATCTCATTTTTTACCTTGTTTTAAATTTGTTTATTCAAAAACAGGGAAAATAGACATAACTGGGCGATGGTCAGATACATAATAAAAATATTTAGTAACATAATCATCTAATCTAAGTGTTTTTGTCTTACCTCCATTATACTCAAAGAAACAATCTTTTGATATAAGGATATGATCAATAAGAGAACCCTGTAGAGGGTAGGAAGCATTTTTGGGGTCATCAGCAAGTTCCATTGTCAGGAATTTGTAGTCATTAGGGACATTTATAAAAATCTGGAAAGCATTTGATGATGGGGCATCATCAATCTCATCATTCCAGTCTCCAGCTACAATATAGTCTTTCTCATATTCGGATTCATCTGAGATTTTTATATCCATGTAATTTTTTAAAGCAACAGCTGCTGCTCTGCGCCGTTCAATGTTTTCTGGTTCGCCATAGGCTTTTAAGTGGATAACAATCAGATAGAAATCAAAATATGAGCCTTGTTTTTCTACTTTTATATTTAGCAGCATAGGTGGGCGAGGAAAGGCATATGTGTTATCTGTAAATAACATTTCCTTGGATTGTATTGATACCATATTTTTTTTATAAATAATACCTGTTTTTTGATATTCTCCGCTATTATATTCATCATCAGAATATAGACCCTTATATTCAGGTAACTTATTAACCAGTTGATTGAAATAATAGACATTTTCAATCTCCTGTATAGCATAAATATCTATATCAAGTTGCTTTATAATAGTTGAGATATACTCTATAGAAGATTCTCCATGTTCAGGAAAATTTTTTAAATTCCATGTTGCTATTTCCAGAGTATTTTCATTACCCTCTGTAGGTACGTGAAAGCTAGGGGATGTATTGTTATTAGAATCTGTTCCATTGTGTTGACAGCTTATAAAGCTGAGTAAATAAAAAGTTAGTGCAATTAATATTTTTAGGTTATATCTTTTCATTTGATTTTATCAACATAGCTGCTTATAAATTTTTCAACTATACCTTCAAATCCTATTACAAATTTAAGATAAAATCCATTTATACCTGTTTTTGGACCATCAGAAACTTTTATCAGGTTTACCCTCCACTTTTCTAAAATAGGGGAAAATAGATAACCTGTACGAAGTCCAATGACAAGTCCCTTTTTTTTACTTCTTTTAGTGTTTTTTTTGATTTGAATAAAGTAATCTATTCCTAAACCAAAATTAGCAATAAAACCATATCTTTTTGCTTCACTTGTGTTTAAAAAATTACTAATATCATTAAATGAGTCTATAGTATTGTCGGAATTAAACAGTTTCATGTGTCCGAAGCCTCCACCTACCATTGGATAGATCATTATTTTTTCCCCTGAATATATGAGATAACCGAAATTAACAAGAGTATACTTAAAAGTCAAAACAGAACTGTAGTTATTTGATACTGAGTGGGATCTTAATAATGATTTTTGAAATTCTAAACCTGCAACAAATCTTTTCTCTATCAAATGACCACCAAACCCAAAACTAAAATATTTTTCAGGCAACTCGGGTAATTTATCAATCAATAAATCCCTATTTAAATTATTGAGATTCATTGTTGTACCACTAAATATACCATAAGCTGCATTAACTCTCTTCTTCTTAATAAATTTAACAACATCTTTTGTCAGTTCATTAACTGCTTTATTTTTATCTTTCTTTTTTTTATGTTTATTGCTTTCAGCTGAGCTACATGTAAATAGTATTATTATCATTAAATGTACAAGAATGACTTTTTTAAACATAGCAAATCTCCTGCATTTTTTTAGAAATCATAAAACTATTTTATATCAGTTAATAATTTGTTTCAACTTAAATAGCACCGGAAAATACATCTGTACAAAACATTCTTTATTATACATGAAGCTTAAAGAAATATAATTTATTGACTTTCATATTATTTATGGATTAAAATTACCTTTTAAATTTAATATAAAAATGTAGTAATATTTTAGTTAAATTTATAGAATATGAAAATAAATATATTTTAAGGAGAATCAAATCAATGGATCATACGTATGAAGAACTAAAGAGTAAAACAGTTGCTCAGCTTCGGGAAATTGCTAAAGGAATTAAAAATGAAGCTGTGAAGGGATACACACAGATGAACAAAGAACACCTTTTAGAAACAGTGTGTAAGGCTCTTGGTGTTGATATGAAGAAACACCATGAGATAAAGAAGGGTTTGAATAAAGCTGCTATAAAATCTAAAATTAGAGGGTTGAAGAAAAAGAGAGAAGAAGCATTGGCAGCCAGAGATCATGTACAACTTAAGGTTATTAGACATCAAATTCATAAACTTAAAAGGAAAATCCGCAAAGTAATGGTTTAGGTTTTTTTTATGATTGTTTGAAAGTTTTGATTTCTTTTATTTTATTGTAAAAATCATATATATCTTTAACAGGGAAGATAGAGATTTCCTTGAGATGATTTAAGTTTGATTGGAAAGATGGTAAGATAAATTTATTAAAGCCCTGTCTTAGAGCTTCCTTTATCCTCTTTTCAATAAAATTAACAGGTCTAATTTCTCCTGTAAGACCAACCTCACCAATTATAATTATATCTTCTGGTAGTATCAGGTTTTTATAACTTGAAATTAATGTTGATAGAACAGCGAGATCTCCTGCAGTTTCTTTTATGTTCATGCCGCCTGTAATGTTAATAAATACATCTGATTTAT
>JAUXFB010000054.1 GCA_030620255.1 Candidatus Aminicenantota bacterium
AATCTTGGTTATTGACAAAATCAACAATTTTTGATATTAATATGCTATCTTGGTTTCCCCAGTAGCTCAATTGGCAGAGCGGGTGGCTGTTAACCACTAGGTTCGCGGTTCAAGTCCGTGCTGGGGAGCCATTTTTCATTAACTATTCAGTAACTTCAGTAACTAATGAAACTATTTAAATTTATAATAAAATATAGTATAATATTTACATATAATAGTTTATAATTATTATGGAGAACAAATATGGATTTAAAAAAGTTAAATTTAAAGTTTTCTAAAATAGAGTTACCCAGGTTAGAGTTACCAAAATTTAAGCTTCCAAAGATAAAGATGCCAGAGCTTAAAATTGGAGATATAAAAGCAAGAATTCCAATTATTCAAGGTGGAATGGGAGTAGGTATATCTCTCTCCAAACTTTCTTCTGCTGTTGCAAATGAGGGAGGTATAGGAGTAATAGCTGCAAATGCAATAGGAATGATTGAACCAGATTATTTTAAGAATGGGGTTGAAGCAAATATGAGGGCTTTAAGAAAAGAGATAAGAAAAGCTAGAAGCCTGAGTGATGGCATAATTGGTGTTAATATTATGATTGCTTTGAATGATTTTCAAAATATGCTTCAGGTTTCAATTGAAGAGAAGGTTGACATTGTATTTCTTGGAGCTGGACTCCCTTTGAGGGGGATTCCAATAAAAGAGATTAGAAGAGCTAATGTAAAGGTTGTACCAATTGTGAGTTCGGCTCGCGCAGTAAGATTAATATTCAAATATTGGCAAAAAAACTTTGATACCATCCCTGATGGTGTTGTTGTTGAAGGACCAAAAGCAGGAGGCCATTTAGGATTCAAGGAAGAAGATATAGAAAATCCGGATTTCAGAATTGAGAATTTAATCCCTGAAGTTATTAAGGAAGTCAAAGAATTTGAAAAAGAGTTTGAAAGGGAAATACCTGTTATTGCTGCTGGAGGTATTTTTAATGGGAAAGATATTTATAAGTTTTTAAAACTTGGTGCTAATGGTGTGCAAATGGGATCTAGATTTGTTGCTACAGAAGAGTGTGATGCTGATATAAACTTTAAAAAAAGTTTTGTGGACTCAAAAAAAGAGGATATTGTTATTATACACAGCCCTGTTGGTATGCCGGGAAGAGCTATTTTAAACAGTTTTCTAAAAGATGTTAATTCAGGTGAGAAAAAAGAGTTCAAGTGTCCATGGAGATGTCTTGAGAGTTGTAAGGCTGACAATGCAAATTACTGTATATCTATTGCTCTTAATAATGCAAGAAAGGGTATTTTAAAGCATGGATTTGCATTTGCTGGCGCAAATGCCTATAGAATTGATAAAATAGTTCCTGTGGAGGAGCTGATAAATGAAATTACAGAGGATTACCTTGCTGTTGTTGAAAATGGTATTATCAGGATTAAGAACGAATATGAAAAAGTAAAGAAAAAGCTTATTGGATTAAAAGAGGAGTATGAAAAAACAATTGAAAGAGTGTCTAACCTATTGAAAGAGGAATATAATAAAGCTTTTACAAAGGATTCAGCTAAAGTAAAAGGTGAACCAGAGAAAAGCTTTAGTAAAATTGACTGGCTGAAATCAGAGTATATTGAAAATTTCAAACTAATTGATGAAATAAAAGCTAAAATTATGGCAAGAACCTTTGGTTTAATTTAAGAATAAGAAAATTTTTAATTTTTCCAGAATAGGAGATTTGTATGAAATTATTTTTAAGATTTTTTATTATTTTTATTCTTTTGTTTAGCTCCGGTATTTTAAAAAGTCAGACTCTTGATGAATATATAAAGAAAGCTGGAGATTTTCAGAAATCTTATGAGCTTGACAAAGCAGTGAACATGATGTCTGAAGCAGTAAAAAAATATCCAAAAAAAGCTGATGCTTATTCATATCTGGGTCTTTATATTGGTATGCAGGCAGGGACTACAAAAGATTTTATGGAAGCAGGCAAAAAGATAAATGAAGCTTTTGAGATGTTTGATAAAGCTGTTTTACTAGACCCGAAAAACCCTACAGCTCGATTTCATCGAGGTTTAATGGGAGTAAATATCCCTGAATTTCTGGGTAAATTGGATTCTGGAATTAAGGATCTGGAGATTTTTATTAAGATGGCTAAAGAGTCCCCGAAAAAGGTCTCAAAGGATATCTTAATAAGCAGTTACAATTTTTTAGCTAAGGGTTATCAGAAGAAAAAAGAGAAAAAGAGGGCAATACTTGCCTGGAAGAAAGTAATTGAACTTGCTCCTGGCTCAGATCTGGCAAAAAAAGCTGAAGAAAATATTAAAAAGATTTCTAAGGTAATAATTGATAAAAAAGTTGAGAAAAGGAAACCGGATTCGCCTGAAATAACCGGGCTAAAAAAACAGGTAAAAAATGAGCCTAACAATTCAGCACTTTTAATAAAACTCGGTAAAGCTTATATAGATAAAAAAGATTTCGAAGAGGCAAGAAAAATATTAAAGAAAGCGATTGAAATAGACTCAAAAAATATTAAGGCTTATAAATTGCTTATATTTGTTATTGGAGAATTGGCTGTAAAAGGATATGATGAGAGAATCTATGAAGATACTGATTTACGCACAAACCTGGCTTTTGAGTTAATGCGATTCATTGATAAAGCTTGTGCACTTTCGCCGGATGATGTTGAGATAAGGCTTTTAAGAGGTATAACAGGAGTTGAAATGCCTTTTTTTGTTAATAAACTCGAACAGGCAATTGAAGATTTAAAGTGGATTTCAAAAAGAGATGTTTCGGAATCTTATAAGGCAAAAGCTCTTTTCTGGCTTGGAAAGGCTTATCAGAAGAAAGCTATGATTTATTGGATAAAGGTGGTATCTAAATATCCAAAAACAGAAGCATCAAAATATGTATTTTCTGGATTACATCCTAAAATTAAACGTCTCAATATTTCAAAATATAAAATGCCAGTTATAACAATAGATTTTTTATTGGGGTTTAGAGATGAATTAGCTCCGCAAACTGTAGTGTGGATTGAAAACAAAGAGGGTAAATTTATTAAAACCATTTATGTGTCAGGATTTAGTGGTTATGCTAAGGAACATCAGATCAATCTTCCGAAATGGTCAAAATCTTCAAATTTTGTTGATGTTGATGGGGTTACAAGTGCAAGTATAGATTTGGGACATCATATTTATGTATGGGATTTAAAAGATATATCAGGCAAAATAGTAAATCCCGGGGAATATGTAATAAAAGTAGAAGTTTCACATTGGCCGAGTATGGAGTATCAATTAGTTTCAGCAGCAATTAAGTTGGGAAAAGATAAAGATCGTGTTGTAATTGAGCAAGGGGATTTGATACCTTATTTAGAGATTAAATATTATCCAAAATAAAAAAGATTTAATATGAAAAGAGTATTCATTGGATTGTTGAGTGTTTTTTTGATAACTTTATTTACCCAGCATTTGAGTCATGCAAAAGAAAGTATGTTGGAAAAGACCTATCATTTAGGAAAGGTAGGACATTTAAAATTAAAGATACCTATGGATTGGAAAGAGGAGTTTGTGAAGCGCAGCAATGACACTTTTCCCAGAATTGAATTAACACCTTCTAAGCATATGGCGGGCAAGGTTGTTTTTGTAGTTATGTGGAAGTTGAAAGGGATGACAAATTTTGATTCAACTGAAGAATTAAAATTGTTTTTGGCTGATTCTGGTAATAAATTACTCAATCGAGCAGAGGAAAAGGAAATTAAGCTTCTTGAGTTTAAAGGAAAACATTCTTTGGGATATTATTATGTGATCACTGATAAGAAACCTGCACCTGGAGAATATAAGATTTTAGCTCAAGGAGCTATTAGAGTGGGGAAACTAGCCCTATTGTTTTCAATCCTTAGTAATGAATGCAATTGCAAAACATTCAAAAATGCCATTAAAATTCTTTCGTATGCAGAATACCAATATTGAACAAGTAAAAAGGTAAAAGTAGAATATCGAATAATGAATAGTGGATGAGTGAATGAGTAGATGGGTGGATGAGTAGATGAGTAACAAGTTACAAGTAAAAAGATAAAAGGGAAAAGTGACAGTGTCAGTGTAAGTGTAAGTGGAAGTGCAAGTTCATGTTCAAGTGGAAGCAAAACCTCAAACTTAAACTTAGGCTTAAACTGATAAAGGAAATATTATTCAACCAATAAACCATTTAACTAATCAACTATTTAACCAAGTCTCAGCTTTCAGCATTCAGCAAAAACTGGATCAAACTCAAACTTAAACTCAAACTTAAACTAAGACTCACGTAAGCGTAAATCTCTTTACAATTTTTTGAATTTTAGTTCTTTTAAATCAGGCAAAGAAAAAACAGATACTTTCCCCTTTTTTCTTATAACTATTCCTGGCTTGAATATTTCAAAGGAGGAGTCTTCTCCGAATCTTTCGACATTTTTAAATCTTTTTAGAAGCTTTATTTTTTCTCCATCAATTTTATATAGGGCTTTAATCAGGTTGTTTTTAAAGTCAATCTGAGTAAAATATGCAATATCTGAATTAAAAACCCTTAAATATCCATCCAAATTAAAATCTGTTTTAATATCTTTAATTTTGAAATTTTCAAGATTCAGGACAAGTAATTTTTTTCTCTTTTTCTTCTTCATATCCCAAGCACTTGCATAAATAAATCTCTTTTTTTCATGGTTCAGGTTTGGTCTAAACCATCTAGGATTGAAATGAATATCCCTTTTTTCAGGAATTTTTTTAATAATTTTCTTTTCTTTTTGTGTAAGGCTTTCAAAGATTATGTTTTGTTCGTCATTTGTAATCAGTATGTTATTTACGTATAGAGGCGGGTTTTTCGATTTTCCAATCTCTTTAACATTCCCATGCTTATTAATTTCAACTATCTGATATAAATTTTTTCCTATATGGAAATACTTCAGCCATAATCTCTCATTAGATGTTTCATAAACCCCGAAAAGAAATGAAGATATATGTTTCCATTTGTTTTGAAATTTTAGCTTCTCTTTATTTATTGCTTTTGTTACAGTATTGATAAGAATTAATGAGCGGACTTTGCCAACCTTTGTTGAATATGGACTCTCTCCTTTTTCCCTTTCAAAGAGTATAATTTCGTCTTTATATTTTTGTAATCTCCAGGATAATCGATTTTTTTTGTTAGAAGTATAACTGGTCTCAATATGATTGTTTATTTTATTAAACCTTTGCACCTTATATACATCTTTTTCGGACCAATCAGACATATAAATGTGTTTTTCATCTTCAACAGAACTCCAGGAATATGGTTCAATGCTCTCCTTCAACTTAATCTTACTCTCATTGTCATATATACAGGAATTAAAGTTAAAGTAGTTGGTTTCAATAAGTTTGTGATTTTCTGTCAGATAGTAACTTTTGTATGGATTATGTATCCCAGAATAGGCAAAAAAGATAGATAGAATTAATCCTGCTATAAAAGTTGGAATAAATAATTTTATGTATCTTTTATTAAAAATTGAACAGGACCTGATATCAAATTTTCTGAATGCTAAAACAAATGATGTAATAAAGGGAAGCACAAGGAAAAGAATTACAAAAAAGGTGAATTTAGGTTCTACAAAGCTCACACCAGCCATAAATATAGATTTAAATGGAAAACAGAACAGACCATACCCCTTAAGCACATGTGCAATAGAATAAACTGCATAAACAAGTGCTAAAAACCCTGAAAAAACAAAAAGAACTGTAATTGCATTAACAAGGAAGTTATCCCTTACACTTGAAAATGAAATAGAAATCAAAAAGAGAGCAAAAAAGAAGTAAGAAAATGACACTATTGCAATAATTGAGATATTTTTCCCTCCAAGATAATAGAATACTATATATAACAGGTAAAATAGGATCATTGCAATAGCTCGGGGTGCTACTTTAATACAAAGAAGCTTTAGCCTGGAATAGGGGAATGATAAAATATATTCTGTTCCTTTTTGTCTGACTTCACTTGAAAAAAGCGAAATTCCAAAAAAGAAAGCCATAAAGAGAATTCCAAATTGAAATATAGGAAAGAAGGAGTCAAAGAATTGGAATGTGGATTTTGAAATAACCCTTTCTATAAACTCTGCACAAAGGATGAGAAAAATAATTAAAAGAAAATAAAGCATTTGTTTAAAAACTTCTTTAAACTCTTTTTTTAGCATAACAGCCTCCTATGAATGATTTTATTATTTCAGTTAAATTTATGTCCTGAAAATCATATTTGTATTTTGAATTGAACTCTTCTTTAAAAGGATATATATAAAATTCCTTTTGGATTGATGACTCCTTTTTAAATAAAACAGGAATATCCTCTTCTATTTCTTTGTGTGTTATAATTTTTTTTATCTTTTTATTTAAGTTTTCTCTTTTCTCATCAAGAATAAATTTTCCCTGTTCCATAATCAGTATCCTTTCCGGGATCCTTCCGGTTTCAGAAAAGGTGTGGTTCACCATTATTATGGTTGTATTTACATCATTGATTAGTTCAATAAGTGCTTCAAGGAATAGTTCTCTTATATATGCATCAATCATATGTATAATCTCATCAATAAGAAGTAGTTCCGGCTTCTGGGAAATGATGAGGGATAGGTGATATATCGCTCTTTCTCCTGCTGAGAGAGTTTTGATCTTGCGTTCATATTTAAGATTTAGTTGATTGATCAAGGAAAAGTTGAATTTATCGATTCCAAAGATCTCAGAATGAAATGCAATTCCTTGTTCCAGGGTGTAATCTTCAAGCAGACTCATTTTGTCAGAGATGACTCCGATTTTTCTTTTTGAAACTTTATTTCCAAATTGAATCAGACCAGAGTCTGGAAAAAGAATACCTCCCAGACATTTTAAAAAAGTCGTTTTACCTGATCCGTTTCTGCCTGTAATTAGTACAGTCTCTCCTTTGTTAAACGAAATACTAAGGTTATCAATTGCCATGTGTTTGTTGAAATTAATATTTAAGTTCTTAACTTTTATTATTTCATTATTTATCATTCAATAGCCTCCCTATTAAGTCATTTATATACTTTTTTTTAAAGCCAAGGCAAGATGCTTTTTCTAAGAAATCCTTCAATTCAGCTTCAATGATGGAAATTTTTAACTTATCAATGCGGGATTTCAGGACTTTTACCCTGTATCCGCTTCCTCTTTTTCCTTCAATAAAACCCTCTTCCTCCAGAGTGTAATATACCTTTGCTACAGTATTAGGATTAAGTTTCAATATTTTTGCAAGAGCTCTTATAGAGGGTAGCTGGTCTCCCTCATTTAACTTTTCTGATACTATATCTAATAATATAGCCTGTTTAACTTGTTGATATAATGGAACAGGTGAAGCTTCATTAATATTGAATTTGATCATATTCACCTCGCTTAAATTCAATTGTATTAATATAATAGTACAATTTATGTTATTTGTCAACAAAAAAAATTATTTTTTAATATTACCATATGCATGGTATATTATCGATTGTAGTAGGGAACGGTCGCGACCGTTCCCTACATAAATCAAACCTATACTTGACAAAAGTTTGATTTTTTATTATTCTTAATCTTCTTTTAGAGCGGGAATAGCTCAGTGGTAGAGCGCGACCTTGCCAAGGTCGATGTCGCGGGTTCGAATCCCGTTTCCCG
>JAUXFB010000303.1 GCA_030620255.1 Candidatus Aminicenantota bacterium
ATAACTTAAATATATTTCTGCAGCACCATTGATATACTCAAATAAATTGTCAGGAAGATATATCTGGGGTTTCCCCTTTTTTATCCATCCCTCTATTTCCGGAAAAACCTTATTCATATCAAGTTTATATGAACCAAAAGAAAGATTTGTCATAAAAAAAACAAACATAACAACTATTAATATATTATTCTTATTCCTCATCAATCACCTCCAATTTTATATTGAATTTTATCAAATTAATCTATCTTAATCCACATATAAAAATAATTTTAAATCCAATTAAAAAATAAATTTACAATAAAATTATACGTTAGCCAAAATTCAAAAGTTCTATTTCAAGTGAAAAACCATTATTCAAAGTTGAATTAATAATCTTTATAAAGTATAATTTATTTCAGGACAGGAGGTTTTGATATGAACTCTAAAAAATTCGATGAAATCATTGATTTTGCAATTAATAGAGAATATGATGCTATGAAATTTTATCAAGATATGCAAGAAATGGTAAAATTTAATTCTCAGAAAAAATTGTTAAAAGATTTTGAACTAATGGAAGAAGGTCATGCTGAAATACTTAAAAATATCCGCAATACTGATTTTAAAAAAATTGAAATCCCAGAAATAGAAAATCTTCTTATAAGTGACTATATAGTTGAAAGTAAACCTTATTTAGATATGAATTATCAAGACATTATTATATTAGCAATGAAAAGAGAAGAAGCCTCTTATAGACTATATAATGATATGGCAGCTAGAGTAGGAAACCAAAATATAAAAAAATTGTTTTTAAAACTCGCATCTGAAGAAGCTAAACATAAATTACATTTTGAGAAAATCTACGACAAGGAAATTTTAACAGAAAATTAACTTCTGGAGTATAATCCCTTATTTAGAATTGTCTCATATTTACTTATCCCATTTATTATAGTAGTATTATATATTATCTGGAGGTTTGGATGTCTGGAATTATTGATAAAGCATTTGATCACGAAATATTCAGGAAAAGTGGTCATCAGTTAATTGATCAGCTGGCTGATTATCTCAAAGATTGTAAAAACAAAGACAATATAAAGGTTCTACCATGGGAGTCACCGGATGACCTTTTCAATAAAATTGATAAAAATTTTAACACATTATCAGGCCCAGCAAGCCTTTTTACCGAAATCATCAGCAACTCCCTTCACCTTCACCATCCCAATAATATGGGACACCAGGTGGGAGTTCCAGCACCGACAGCAGCCCTAGCTGATTTTATCAGTGATTTTCTTAATAATTCCATGGCTGTATATGAAGTTGGTCCTTACTCCTCAGCAACAGAAAAAATCGTTATTAAATGGACTGCATCCTTTCTTGGAATGGGAGAAAAAGCATCAGGCGTATTAACCTCTGGAGGATCCATGGGTAACCTTACCTGCCTACTGGCTGCCCGTCAAAACAAACTGGAAGGCAACACCTGGGAAAGGGGCTCCTTTTACGACACTCAAACAGCTATTATGGTTTCTGAGGCCTCACATTACAGTATTGCCAGAGCAGTAAAAATTATGGGCTGGGGAGACAAAGGGCTTGTCAAAATTCCACTTTCCTCCCAAATGATAATTGACCATACTCTGCTTGAGGATTGTTATAAGCAGGCCCTTCAGGAAGGGAAAAATATTATTCCTGTAGCTGCCAACGCTTGTTCCACAGCCACCGGTTCCTATGACCCTTTAGTGGAGATTGGAGCTTTCTGCAAAAAGCACAACTTATGGTTTCATGTTGATGGTGCTCACGGTGCAGGTGCCGCCTTATCGAAAAAATATAAATATCATATCCGTGGAATAGAAGAAGCTGACTCTGTAATTATTGATTTCCATAAAATGTTATTATCTCCTGCTCTAACAACTGCAGTTATTTTTAAAGATGGGAAATTATCATATGAAACATTTTCCCAAAAAGCCTCATATTTATTAGATAATGAGATTACTGATAACTGGTTCGATATTGCCCTCAGATCCTTAGAATGTACAAAAAAAATGATGGGAGTAAAAATCTATGTCTTACTAAAACTATATGGAGAACAACTTTTTGCAGATTATATAACCAGAGCCTATGATTTAGCAGCTGATTTTGCAAATCTCTTGCAAAAACAGGATGATTTTGAAATATTGGTTAAACCCTCCTCCAATATCTTATGTTTCAGATATCTTCCTCCAAAAAAATGTAAATTCTCAATTAATGTTATTAACCAGAAAATCCGTACTACCATTAGAGACGAAGGTAATTTCTACATTGTTCAAGCAGAAATAAAATCTAATATTTACCTGAGAACCACCTTAATGAATCCCTTTACTACCTATGATGATATTAAAAAACTTGTAGTAGAAATACGCCGCATTGCAGCTGATTTAATACTATAATTTTCAAATATAAACTACACTATGATAAAGTTCTTTCTATTCATAAATAGATTCTATATAAAAAATTTAATTATTTCAATTTTGTCAAACAATTGGAGTCAGTGGTTTTATTTTAGTGTTAAGTTTTAAGTGTTGAGTTTTGGGTTAAAAAAAGAACCAATCAACTATTTAACTATTCAACCATTTAACCATTAGTCCATTTAACTAAGCCTCAGCTTTCAGCAAAAACAGTTTTAAGTTTTAAGTTGATGATCAGGATTTAGGATTTAGGATTTAGTAAAAAATTGGCAAGAGGTCAGTGGTTAGAGGCAAGAGGCAAGAGGGACAAGGTTAAGATTAAGCTTAAG
>JAUXFB010000154.1 GCA_030620255.1 Candidatus Aminicenantota bacterium
AGCATGTGGAAAATCTCCGATTTCCCTCATGCTTGTCATTTCAATTGCGATTACTCTTAACATCTTAACCTCAAATCTTACTTTCATAATCTTTCATTAAAATTTTGCCACTACCAAATTTATAATTATTTTTTAATATACTGATTCCAAAAAAAAATGTCAATAATGAAATATTACATCTTTTCTGATTATATATAACTATATTTGGAACATAAGAGAATCGTTTCAAATAGTATTATACTACTGTTTATCATATATGTGAATCTGATAATTTGGGTTATAAACAAACAAAAATCACACTAATTAAATCTTTTCAAGCTCTTTTTCTTTTATCCATCCAGCAATCTGTGATGATGCAGAAACCTGGACCCAATTTCTACTACTCTCTATAATCTTTACTTCAAGCCCCTGATTAACCTTGAAAAGAACAGTATTACTCTCACCAGGCCCACTTCTCAGATCAATATTGTTACTGATTATTACAGCGCTCTTTTTCCAATTGTGTTTACCCTTCCTATAAATATGATAAAATGAAACCAAAATTGTAAATATAAGTAAAAAAGAAACAAAGTAAATAACTACTTTATTCTTTCCTATCTTCATTAAAATAAAAACAAAAATATTTAACATTAAAATTAAAACTAATAGAATAATGGAAATAAAATTTAAAGATAAAATTGATTCAATCCTTAACATAAGTTTACTAAAAAAGTCAAGTTTAGGTTTTGGGATTTTATCCTTAAACTCTCTATTTACAATCTCAATATTCTTATAAATTGAATTATTAAAAGGCTTTAATCGTTTGCTTCTTAAATAGTATATCTTTGCTTCAACAAACTGGTTGAGTTTATAATAGCAATTCCCTATATTATAAAACAACTTCCAATTCTTTATATATTTTTCAATAAAAAGATAAATTTTGAGAGATTCTTTATATTTCCCATTCTCATATAGCTGAGAAGCTTTATTAAAATTATCCTGAAATGAATGAGCACTTAAATTTACTATTAACATTAATAACAAGATAAGAATAGATGATTTTTTTCTCATTTCACCTTAGTATCAACCCTTTTTAAAACTTCAATTAATAATTTAAGGTTCCTTCTTAACTCAACTGCTGATTTTTTTTGAGGAGAAAACTTTGATGACTCAGATTCAGATTTCATTCTTATGAAAACTTCTGTATCATAATCATTAATCTTAAATTTTCTAAACAATTCTTTAATGTTTTCTACATTAATCTCTGAAAGACCAAATCCTGATTTCTCTTTTAAGTAATCCTCAAGAATTATATGAACATCTTCATAACTGTTTACTTTATTTAATCTTTTAATCGTCTTGTTTATAAGTTTCTTTTTATTTAAAATTTTATTTTTAGAGATTATATTGTCAAAAACAAACTTTTTTATAATAAACAAAATATTTAAAACAAATGGTATTATTAAAAAAATCTTAAAAAATGCTGAATTATAATAATATCCTACCTGGTTGTAAATTTTCCCCTTCTTTATAAAATCAATATCTTCTCCCTTTTTAACAATCTCTGATCTTGGTAAAGTCAGGATGCCCTCCTGCATCTCCCTCTTTCCAATAACTCTAACAATAATGGGATGACTTTCTTTTGTAATAACTTCCCCTTTTAAAGGCTCATAATATTTAAATTCTAAAACTGGAAAAGATATAACACCCTTTTTTTTAAAAGATATTGGAATTTCAGCATAAATTGTACCTGTTAATTTATCTTCTACATAATCATAGTTCCTTGTAATTTTTGATGGATAAACCTTAAAATAATTATTACTTTTAACCTCTGGAATATCCAGAATTTTTATATTCCCCTTACCTCTAATTTCCAATTTAAGCGTTAATATATCATTAATATCAATCTCATCTTTATCAGAACTAACATTAAATGTAAATTTACCCACAGGTAAATTCTTAGCATTTTCAGGTAAATCACTAACATTTATTTTTACTGCTGTAGAAAATCTAAAAACTCTCTTTGAAGAAGAAAAAAAAGAAAATGAATCGTCACTTAAACTTAACTCAAATTTTAAAGCAGGTATATACAATTCACCTGATTTTGTGGGAAAAAGAGCAGCCTTTCTTATTTCATAGACCTGATAGACCTTACCATTAATTTGCTTTACTTTTCCATCTATTGAACGAGGAACAGGATACCACTCCTGCCAGAATCCTGGAAAAGATTGGTTTGAAAGCATATTAATAGATGCAATTCTATTCTGAGTATAAAGCATAACTTTACATATAATCTGCTCACCTACAACAACATTATTTTTTGAAACAAAAGATTGTAATTTTATATCAATTTTCTGTTTTCTCTGGTTCCGATCATGATCAAATGGTGATGAAAAAGAATCACCATCAAAATCAAAAATCGATCTACTTTTCTTTTTAGGAGGTGTATATGGTTTTGTACTCCCTTTTACAACCTCAATAACAAATGATCCTGTCTTATATTCCTTACCTTTATATTTATATGAAGCAGAAGGAAGTTTTAATTGTCCTATTTTTAATGGCTGTAAAAAAAATTCAAAATTTGTATAAAACGAAGATCTTCCATTTATAAAACGATATTCTGAACTTTTCGAAGTCTGAATAACCCTAAAATCAGAAATATATGAAATATCGGGCTGTATTGGATTATCTATGCCTTTAAAAGTAACTTGATAAATTAACACATCATCAATACCAATTCTATCTGAATTAATACTTGCTTTAAATTCAATATCAGCACAAAACAAAACTTTATAAAACAGGAATAGAATTAAAGCTGTTCTAATTTTTACCAATCTTTTTCTCTCTTTACCCTAACAATTGCACGTTTTTTCTTTTTCATCTGTTTTTTTTCATTTTGATTAAGGTATTGCATGATATTTTTATGTTTGTTTTTATTCTCTTGATCTTGTTCTCTTTTTTGTTTATCCTGATTACTCTTATTATCTTTGTTTTTTTTATTCTTTTTTTCATTAATTTTCTTTAGAGTCAATTCATAATTCTTTTTTGCATCAATATCATCAGGATTTAAAATCAAACTCTTCTTGTAACTCTCGAGTGCTTTTTCATACTGATTTAACTTAAAAAAATTATTTCCTAAATTATAGAAAAAATCAGATTTACAAATCTCTGTTTTATCTAAGCCTATTTTTGAAAATTCCTCTAAAGCTTCTTTATACTTATCCAGCTTATATAGAGTTGAAGCAGTATTGCTCTTTAATTCATCTAAATCTGGTTTAATACCTTTTGCAGAAAGGAATTGAGTTAAGGCTTTTTTATACTCTTTTTCATTATATGCCTTAATACCCTCTTGATTTTTTTTTGCATAAGGTTCAAACCAATGCCAGTACAATAAAAATGGTACTAAGAAAATTAAAACTGTTTTTTTACCCATTTTATTTTTTTTTCAGTCAATAAAAGCTCCAGAATAAGAAATATTATACCAATTGACAATGGATATATAAAGCGCTTAATCTTTTTTAATTTTACTTTTTTCTGTATCACTGACCTTTTAAAATGTTTTAAACTCTTTACAAAAACATCTATTGATGAAATACTGGTTAATCTAAAGTATTGACCTCCAGTTTGTGATGCAATTCGAATTAAAGGTTTTTCATCTAGTTTTGTTTTTACTATGTTTCCTTTTTTATCTTTCTTCCATCCAATAACTTTTCCATCTTTATCTTTTAAAGGTATTGGAGCCCCTGAAATAACCCCTACTCCAACAGTAAAAATAACAATTTCCTGTTTCTTAAATTCAGAAATTATCTCATCCCATTCATGCTCCTGATCCTCTCCATCTGTAATTAAAACTACAACTTTTGTGGTTCCTTTAGATTTTTTAAAAGCATTTAAAGCAAGATTAAGAGCAACAGAGAAATCAGTGCCCTGCTCCTCATCAGGGCTAATCAATGATGCTTCAGTCATTAACTTAAATGCCTCATAATCTACAGTCAAAGGACACTGTACATATGCAACACCTGCAAAATTTATCAAGCTAACAAAATCAGTTTTAAGATTATCCACAATACTAATAACCAAATCTTTAGCTATTTCAAGACGATTGGGTTTAAGATCTTCTGCATTCATTGAATTTGACGTATCCATCAAAAAAGCCAGTTCAATCCCTCTTATATCAATATGCTCATACTTTTCACCCCATTCAGGTCCAGCAAGAGCAGTTATAAAAAAGATTAATGATAGAATAATTAATGAGGCTTTAAAAAAATCAACCTCCTTTCCACTTCTATATCCAAGCCTTTTATATGCATTTTCAGAAATAAAACCATTCAATATTTTTTTCTTTTTCCCATAATTATATATGACTACAAGAGTAAACGGAATTAAAACAAACAACAGGAAAAATGCCTCTGGATTTGAAAAACTCATAAAAATTTACTCCAATGACAAATTATACCAGATAATAACCAATTTTTATAGATGCGAAAAATAAGATATCCAAATAACCCTGAAAATTTTAATCTCTGAATAAAAAAGGCTACCATGCCTGATTCCTATTCTTTTAAATCTCATATTTATATGTTATAATCGCTATTTCAAAATTATAATCGGAGAAAATAAATAAAATGGATGACTATTAATTATGGCTAAAATTATTGATAAACTAAATAAAAACAAAAAGATTACACTCTCTTTAGAAATAACACCACCAGATAGAGGAGAAAGTATTGATGAAATTTTCAGGAATATTGACAATTTACTGCCATTTGATCCTGAATTCATAAATGTCACCTATCATCAGCCACATGTAGTTTATGAGGAAAAAAACGGGACTATCATAAGAAGACCTAAAAGAAAAAAACCCGGGACAGTTGGAATTTGCTCAGCTATTAAAA
>JAUXFB010000092.1 GCA_030620255.1 Candidatus Aminicenantota bacterium
AAAAGAAATAAAAGAACAGATAGGGGACTTACATATAACTCATCCGGATGTAATAAGATTTTTAAAAGAATTTATAGACAAAGGGATTTCAGATTTACAAAAATGATTTATAATTTTATCTTGACTTTTACGGTTTATATTGTTACAATATTAACTAATATTTTATGAGGTCTATAATCAATGGAAATTAAAAAGATTATTTATGAATTGGGGCTCAAAGTATTTGCTGAGGGACAAAACAGTTCTGTTTGTGAGGGTTATGTTTCAGATCTTCTTTCTGATGTTATGGCTAATTGTAAAGAAGGCAGTGTGTGGATAACAATTCAGAGACATATGAATGTAATTGCAGTTGCTCAATTAAAAAAGATTGCAGGAATAATCCTTCCTAATGGAATTTCTCCTGATGATCAGGTGAAAATAAGAGCAAAGGATGAGGGAATTTATATTTTGGGGACTCAGGATAATGCATTTGAAGTGTCAGGTAAAATTTATTCGCTTTTAAAAAATAAAACCAATTAATGTTTTATAAGTGACTCTTTCTAAGTAAATAAAAGATAAAGCAATGTAGGAGGATATTATGGAATTAGTTGATATTCATAATCCTGATAATGAGTATTATAGAAGTTTAAAGAAATTTATTGAGCAAAATCGGGAAACTCCAGGACCACTTATACAGGTACTTCACAAAGCTCAAGAAATCTTTGGGTACTTACCAGTTGAAGTTCAGTATTTTATAGCACGGGAAATGGATGTTTCATATTCAGAGGTTTATGGTGTTGTTACTTTTTATAATTTTTTCAGGACTGAACCAATTGGTGATCATATAATTAATGTTTGTCTTGGAACTGCCTGTCATGTCAAGGGAGCTCAGGAAATTATTAAAGCTCTTCAAAAAGAACTTGAATTGAAAGTTGGTGGAACAACTAAGGACAGGTTTTTCACTCTTTCTACTGCCAGGTGTTTTGGAGCATGTGGGTTGGCACCTGTTATGTTAATTGATGATGAGGTATATGGAAGACTCAATCCTCAAAAAGCAGTACAAATAATACAACAATTTAAACAGGAAAATCAAGAAAATTGATTTTTATTAGTATAAAAGGAGGAAAATACAATGAAGCTTGAGGATTTAAAGAAAATAAGAGAAAAAACAGAGAAAGATATGCATCTGCGTGATGGAAAAGCAAGGATTAAGATAATTGTAGGAATGGGTACAAGTGGAATCGCAGCAGGTGCACGAGAAACCTTAAAAGTTTTTCTTAATGAAATTGAAAAACGTGATCTAAGTGATATTATTGTTTCTCAATCGGGTGAAAGAGGATTAAGTTCACATGAACCGATTGTTACCGTTCTGGAAGAGGGAAAACCAGATATAGTTTATGGTAATGTGACAGCTGAAAATGCAAGAAAAATTATATCTGAACACATTGTCAATGGAAATCCAGTCTCTGAATTTGTGTTAGAAGTGAAAGAATAAACTTTATTTAAGAATCAAGGAGGCTTTTAATGAAAAAAAGACTGGATGTTTTGATTTGCGGAGGTGCAGCATGTATTGCTTCTCACAGTCATGAGATAAAATCAAAACTTATTGAGAAAATAAATGAAAAAGATATAGAAGATGAGATTAATATTGTTGAAACAGGATGTATGGGACCCTGTGAACTTGGGCCTGTTATGGTTGTTTATCCTGAAGGTTCATTTTATATCAAGATAAAAGAAGAGGATATAGATGAAATTATTGAAAGCCATTTTTTGAAAGGAAGGCCTGTTAAAAGATTACTTTGGAAAACCCCGGAAGCACGCAAAATAGTTGAAGAAAAAAAGCAAGTCCCTTTCTTTGAGAAACAGAAGAAGATAGTTTTATCTAACTGCGGCTTGATTGATCCGGAAAATATTGAAGAATATATTGCAAAAAGAGGGTATGAAGCTTTAGGTGAGATGTTAACCTTAAAAACTTCAGAACAGGTTATTGATATAATGGTAAAATCAGGACTCAGAGGAAGAGGAGGCGCAGGATTCCCAACAGGATTAAAGTGGAAGTTTACAAGAGCTGCTAAAGGAGATGAGAAGTATGTTATCTGTAATGCTGATGAGGGAGATCCTGGAGCTTTTATGGACAGAGCTATTCTCGAAGGAGATCCACATTCTGTACTTGAGGGAATGGCTATTGCTGGATATGCAATAGGTGCAAATAAAGGGTATATTTATGTTAGAGCAGAATACCCATTGGCAATTGATAGGATCAAGGTTGCAATTAAACAGGCAAGGGATATTGGTGTGTTTGGTGAAAATATCTTTGAAACGGATTTTTCATTTGATGTAGAGATAAGGATGGGTGCAGGAGCTTTTGTATGTGGTGAAGAAACTGCATTAATTGCTTCTATTGAAGGTAAAAGAGGACAACCCAGACCAAAACCACCATTTCCAGCAAGCAAAGGGCTTTGGCAAAAACCAACGTGTATAAATAATGTTGAAACTCTTTCTAATATCCGTCATATTTACCTTAATGGTCCTGATTGGTTCAACTCTATTGGTACTGAAAAGAGTAAAGGCACAAAGGTTTTTGCTCTTTCTGGCAATGTCAGGAATACAGGTCTTGTAGAAGTACCAATGGGAATTACTCTTGGAGATTTGGTATATGAGATTGGAGGAGGAATTCCTAATGATAAAAAATTTAAAGCTGTACAAACTGGTGGTCCCTCAGGAGGTTGTATACCAGCAAAGCATTTGAATGCTTCAATTGATTATGAATCTCTTAAAGAGCTCGGTTCTATTATGGGATCGGGTGGTTTGATTGTTTTAGATGAAGATACATGTATGGTGAATATTTCGAAATTTTTTCTTGAGTTCTCTTTAGAGGAATCCTGTGGTCAGTGTGCTCCCTGTAGAATTGGTCTAAAGCAAATGTATGATATTTTAGAAGATATAACACTTGGTAGAGGTACAATGGAAGACCTGGATAGACTTGAAAAATTGGCTCTAACAGTTAAAACAACATCATTATGCGGTCTGGGTCAAGCAGCTCCAAATCCTGTACTCTCAACATTGAGATATTTTCGTCATGAATACATTGAGCATATTAAAGAGAAGAAATGTAAAGCAGGAGTATGTGCAGCACTTTTTAATGCTCCATGTGAAAATGCATGTCCTGCTCATGTTGACCCATCATCTTATATTTCATATATGTCAGATGGAAGATTTAATGAGGCTTATTTATGTCATATGGAAAACAATCCATTTCCTATTGTTTGTTCTCGTATATGTCCTGCTTTTTGTGAGAAAAAATGTTCAAGAGAGAAATATGATGAAGCCATTGCTATTCGTGAGGTTAAACGGCTTTTTGCAGATTGGGCTATTGAAAATGAGATGGGATTTGCTCCTCCATTAAAACCAAAGAAAGAGAATGTAGCTATTATTGGAGCTGGACCTTCTGGTTTATCCTGTGCTTTTTATCTGACACGACTGGGTTATAAACCTGTTGTTTTTGAGGCTCTGTCAGAAGCTGGAGGAATGATGAAGTGGGGAATCCCGGATTACAGGCTTCCAAAAGATAAACTAAAAGCAGAAATTAATGTTATAGAAAGAGCAGGTGTAGAAATTCTTTTGAATTCACCTGTAAAATCCATTGATATTTTAAAAAAGGACTTTGATGCAGTATTTATTGCAACAGGTGCACATAATGTAGCTGAAATGAAGATTGATGGGAGTGATCTTAATGGTGTTCAGTATGGTATTGAATTCTTACGTAAAGTTAATGGTGGAGAACAGGTGAGTGTTGGAGAGAATGTGATTGTTCTGGGTGGAGGTTCAACAGCAATGGATTGTGCAAGGACTGCAAAGAGATTGGGAGCTAAAGAGGTTAGAATTGTTTATCGCAGGACAAAAGCTGAAATGCCCGCCCAGATTGAGGAGTTAATAGAGACTGAAGAGGAGGGGATAATAATAGATTACCTAGTCTCACCTATAGAAGTAATTGGGAATGGGAAAGTTGAAGGTTTAACTTGCATAAGAACTGAACTTGGCGAATTTGATTCTTCTGGAAGAAGAAGTCCTGTGCCTATAGAAGGAACTGAATTTACACTTAAAACCGATCTGATCATTCCATGTTTGGGACAAAAGATGTCAGAAGGATTGGATTTTGGTAAAATAGTATTAAATAAATGGGGCTTCCTGGATGTAAAACCAGAAACAATGCAAGTTACTGAAGATGGGATTTTTGCAGGTGGGGATAATATAAATCCTTCTACTGTAATTGAGTGCGTGGCTCATGGAAGACAGGCTGCTATTAGTATTGATAAGTATTTTGGATATAATGGAAAACTCTTTGATAAAGAGAGAAAAGTTGTGGAAGTTTCTTATGATGAAGAAAAGTATTTGAAAACAATTCAAAAAAAGAAATCTCATTTTTCAAATATCGAAGAGAGAATAAAGAGCCTGTGTTTGGAGGTAAATTTGGGTTTAACTAAAGAGGATGCAATTGATGAATCTCGACGCTGTTTGCATTGTGATAGGGGAGAGCCTGTAATTACAGCAAAAGAAGAAACAAAATCAATAAAAATAGAAGAGATGCTTTGAGGTGTGATATGTCAAGAGAAGAAATTTTAAAAAAGTATGATCAAACATCAGATAATTTGTTGGCAATTCTTCACGATATTCAGGATAGTAAAGATGAACATTACTTGACTAAAGAAGACTTGAAGAAAGTTTCAGATTACCTTGGTCTAATGTATAGTTTTGTTCATGGTGTTGTGACATTTTATTCTATGTTTAGCCTTAAACCAAGAGGCAAAAATATTATAAGGGTATGTCAATCTCCACCCTGTCATTTAATGGGTTCAACTACAATCTCTAAGGAGTTAATAAAAATTTTAGGCATAAAATTTGGAGAAACAACTGAAGATGGTTTATTTACATTGGAGATGACATCCTGTTTAGGAGTATGTGGTGTAGCACCGGCTATAATGATCAATGATCAGGTTTTCGGGAATTTGAATACAGATCGCTTATATGAAGTAATAGAAGAAAAGAGGAGGGTAAAATGAGTATTTATAGAGCTCATATACTGCTTCCTATTGACGAAGGAACGATTCAATCGGGGGTTTTTGAAATAAAAAGAGAGCTTAAGGAGAAGATAGAAGAACAAAACTTGAATGAGGAAGTTAAAATCCTTGAAACAGGAACTATTGGTGTTATTGGAAAAGGAGTGATAATTGTTATTTATCCGGATAATGTGACATATTATAATGTAAATAAAACCAATTTGGATAACATAATTCAAGAACATATTATAAAGGGTCGTATTGCAAAAAAAGTAGAACATTCGACTGAGAAATATATGTCTGAAAAGAAAGGGTATCAAAATGTAGGATTAACCAGAGAGCAACAACGCATTGTTCTTGACAAATGCTGGAAGATCGATCCTGAAAGTATAGATGAAGTTCTGGCAGCTGGAGGGTATAGAGGAGTTGAAAAGATTTTCAGCGAATCCATTAGCCCTGAATCTGTAATTGAGGAAATTAAGAATTCCGGGTTAAGGGGTCGTGGCGGAGCTGGCTTCCCAACAGGTTTAAAGTGGTCTTTTACAAGAGCTGCTGAAGGAGAGGAAAAATTCATGATTTGCAATGCTGATGAAGGTGAACCAGGAACCTTTAAAGATAGGTTAATAATGGAAGGTGATCCACATAAACTTATAGAAGCAATGATTATAGCGGGCTATGCTGTTGGTGCAATAAAAGGATATATATATATAAGAGGTGAGTATGAACTTTCGATAAAGAGGATTCAAAAAGCTATTGATCAGGCTCTGGAATACAATCTTTTGGGTAAGAATATTTTAGAAACTGATTTTTCTTTTGATCTTGAAATAAAGAAAGGTGCGGGTGCTTATGTATGTGGAGAGGAAACCGCTTTGATTGATTCCATTGAAGGTAAAAGAGGTTATCCAAGAATTAAGCCTCCTTATCCTGCAAATAAGGGACTCTGGCAAAAACCAACATGTGTGAATAATGTAGAGACACTTGCAAATATACCAGAAATTATTTATAAGGGAAGTAATTGGTTTAAGAAAATCGGAACTGAAAAATCAACAGGTACAAAGGTATTTACAATACTTGGTCATGTTGAATATCCGGGTTTAATTGAAGTAGAAATGGGAACTCCGCTCAGAGAGATCATCTTTTCATATGGTGGTGG
>JAUXFB010000207.1 GCA_030620255.1 Candidatus Aminicenantota bacterium
AGAATTTAATGATATAACACCTACTTTTTCAGATGATTCAAAACATATATATTACAGTTCTAATGAATTAGGATCATTTAACATAAATTCAATTGATCTTGAGGAGAAAACACTATACAGATATACTAATGTAAAAACAGGTAATTTTTTCCCCATTGAAATACCGGAAGAAAAAAGTAAACTCATTATATCTTCATACTATAAAGGAAGTTTTATATTGTTCAAAAAAGATACATCCGAATTCCTTGAGAAACGAGAAATTGAATTCGAGAACATTAAGAACCCAGAACTATCTACAAAAGAATCCTTAAAAACACCTGAATTTGAAATAAAAGAGATAAAAAAATATAAACCTTTAAAAAAACTATATATTAAATCAACATCACCAATTGTAATTAGCCTGGGCTCAAATGGAGGCTTCTGGGGATATTCATACCTGACACTTTCAGATTTAATGGGTGATCACAACTTTTCTTTAACATTAGCTTCTCAATATGGATACAAATCCTATCATTTGACATATTTTAATCAGAAGAGTCGATTACAACCGTTTTTACATTTTTTCTCCTATCAGGATGTCTATTATTATGGCTATAATTATTGGGACTACTTAACTACAAGAAAAATATATGGAGGAGAAATTGGTTTTGTGTATCCATTTAATAGATCTTATAGATTTGAGACTGCTTTCTCTCTTTATAAACAGGATGAAATTTCAGATATGATTTTTTATGGGCTAGAACTTCCTTATGGACAATACTTTAGTGGAACTGCAACTCCCATTCAATTCTCATTAATTGGAGAAACAACAAGATTTGCAAATTATGGTCCAAACATGGGACATACTTTCAGATTAACATATAAAAAATTCATAAAATTTAAGTCTTCATATCAAGATTCCTATGTTCTTGAAGCTGACTTGAGAAAATATATTAGAATCGATAATTATACGCTTCTAGCCTTCAGAATGTGGGGATTTAAATCAGGCGGGAAAAATCCTCTTATCTTCTGGACAGGTGGAGATAATACCATTAGATCAGTAGGTTGGAGAAAGATGATTGGGAATAATGGATTTACATTTAATGCAGAGCTCAGATTTCCATTACTGCATATAGCAGCAACACCAATTGGTCTTATTGGTCCAGTTCGAGGCGTTCTTTTCTTTGACTTAGGAGGTGCCTGGTTTAATGGAGAAAAATTCAGGCTTTTCGAAAAAGGTGAAGGCTTGAAATTAGACGATGCCATTTCGTCTTATGGTTTTGGTGTTGAATGGTTTATGTTTGGATTTCCTTTTCATATAGAGTGGGTTTACAAAACCAATTTTAAAGACAAAACATACCAGGGCATAAATTTCTGGATTGGATTTGATTTTTAGAATAAACAAGAAGTATATAAAGATAAAGTACTTTTTAATTTATTTTATAATAATATTTACTAAAATATATACAACTTGAAAATTTCTTTATTATATATTAAAATCATTCCATGTCAAAAATAATTGAGATTGAATGCCCTATTTGCCATTCCAATCTATGGATTGACGTAAACAGTAAAAATATAATTCAACACAAAAAAACAAAAAAAAAGAATTTCGAATCATTTGATGAATTACTATTAAAAGAAAAAGAAAAAAAAGAAAAAGCAGATGAAAGGTTTTTAATGGCAAAAGAACTTGAAAAAGAAAAGAAAAAAAAAGCAGAGGAATTATTTAAAAAATCAATAAAAGAAAAATAAATCTGTAAAAACATTTTACAGTATAAAGGAGAAACAATGAAATTTGAAGAGTTAAAGGAAAAAATCAAAGATGAGTTAAATCTACAAAAATCTGATTTTTTAAAAGATAGTGATAGTACTATCAATATTGGCCAAACAGATATTGGTCCAACCCAAAAATTAATCTTTTCAATATCCACGTTCAGAGATAAAAAATATTTTGATATAAGAACTTGGTTTCAGGATCAATCAGGCGAATGGAAACCTACTAAGAAAGGGGTCCATTTTACTTTTGAGAAATTCAATGATTTTGAGAAATATTTGAAAATATTTTCAAGTATCTCATCAATGGACAAATAAAAGATACCCAAAAAAGATCGGTTTTTATTTTGTTCATATCTTTACAATGATGTATAATCACAAATCAATTTTAACTTTGTGATTTTGCATAAAGATTGATATAGCGGAGGTAATATGTTTAAAGGACATCCAAAAGGACTTTATGTACTTTTTTTCTCAAATATGGGAGAACGTTTTGGTTATTATACAATGATGGCCATTTTTGCCCTGTTTTTTGAAGCAAAATTCGGCATGTCAATTCAGAATGTTGGTTTTGTGTGGTCTGCTTTTCTTTTCAGTATTTATTTTATACCTTTATTCGGCGGCATGCTGGCGGATAAAATCGGCTATAGTAAGATAATTACTACGGGTATAGTATTTATGTTCATAGGATACGGCATGATGGCAATCCCAGGTCAAGCTCAACCCTTTATCTATATATCTCTATTTGTTATTGCTCTTGGTACAGGACTCTTTAAAGGCAATCTGGTAGTAATTCTAGGAAATCTTTATGAAGAACAGGGTTACAAAAAGATGCATTCAGCAGCTTTTAATATCTTCTATATGGGTATAAATATTGGTGCATTCTTTGCTCCATATGCAGCAACTTCTTTAAGAAATTGGCTGCTAGCCAGAGATGGACTGTTCTATAATGCCAAACTGCCGGGTATGATTCACCAGTTTTTGAATAACCCGGATACTTATGAACACATTGGCACACTTAAAGAACTGGCAATTCAGCAGTTGGGTGATAAGTTCACAAACCTTATAGATTTCTGTACACTTTATAGAGATTCTTTAAGTCAGGGGTACAATGCAGCCTTTGCCATAGCATCAATCAGTATCATAGGTTCATTATTTATCTTCCGAGGTTTTAAAAAATATTATAAAAAGGCAGACTATATTCACTCCCAAAAGCGTGAAAATAACGAAAACACAATTGAACTCACACCAAAACAGGTAAAAGATCGTGTTTTTGCTCTGCTCATGGTTTTCTTGGTGGTTATTTTCTTCTGGATGGCTTTTCATCAAAATGGATATACACTGACATGGTTTGCGAAGAATTATACTGCTGGTGCAGTTACTGCTATTACAAAGATCTTCTTTGATATATGGGCTTTCCTTTCCCTTATTGCAGTAATTATTGGTATTGTCTTTATTATAGGTAAAAATTTTAAAGGTAAAATGAAAACTGCAGGCGCTGCTTTATCATTCCTTGGTGCAGTGATCCTATTTATCCGGTACAATACATTCATAGAAACAAATCCAATTGCTCCGGAACTCTTTCAGAGTTTCAACCCTATATTCGTAGTCTTTCTCACGCCAGTAATACTGGTATTTTTCTCCTGGCTTAACAAAAAAGGTAAGGAACCATCTCCTCCAAAGAAAATGGGTATTGGAATGATGATCCTTGGTATGGCATGGATACTAATGACTATCGTTGCTTTTAGCCAGCAAAGTCCTGCTTCATTAGAAATTGTTGGTGGTGTTTCAGACTCTCTAGTATCACCTTATTGGCTTATTTCTATGTACTTTTGGATGACTGTAGCTGAGCTATTCATAAGCCCTATGGGTTTAGCTTTTGTGGCTAAGGTGTCCCCACCAAAACTTAGAGGAACCATGCAGGGTGGATGGCTGGCAGCTACTGCTGTTGGAAATATGCTCTCTGGACTTGTTGGTATACCTTATTCACATCTTGAACTCTGGCAGACTTTTGGTTTACTTGTTTTGACCTCTTTTATTGCGGGCGGTTTGATGTTTTTTATGTTGAAGAAGCTTGAGAAAGCAGCTTCATCTTAAAATTTGCTTGAATAAATGCTAATA
>JAUXFB010000093.1 GCA_030620255.1 Candidatus Aminicenantota bacterium
GAAATAATATGTGGGCAGGTAATTTTTTTCATAGAACCTCCTTTAAGTTTATGATAAGACATAAATCCTGCCCATTCCATACAAACATTATCTTAAAGTCCCTAGATTAGCCCACAATCGACGATCTATTGTTTTTAATACTAACATATATCTATATTTCTAAACTACTTAAATTTAAAGGTTGTATAGCTACTTATAATCAGCTTCTTCAGAGGCTATTTTTAAAAGTGAATTTGCGAAAATATCTCTCTTTGTAGAGTCTTATATAATGGGCTTCTCCAGACCCTCTACTTTATGCAATACTCTACAATTTGTTTACATTTGGAAAAGATAAGCTCTTATATCTAATATTTCAGAAATATAATTATACAAACTGTTTATATATAATTAAAAATAAAACTTTATTATTATTGCTAAAAAAGTTGACAAATTGTATAATTTATACTATACTATTAGTGTAGGTAGGAGGTTTTAATGAAACAAACATTTAAAAACAATTTAAGCCACAACAATTCAGGTTATGGTTATGGGAAATTTTGGGTTGCTAAGCTTTCTGGAAAAGATAAGAAGTGGGGTTTTAAAAGAGAGTTTGGAGCAAAACCATTTGTTGATTATCAGAACAATTCAAAAACAACTTGGTATAATTTTGAAACAGAAATAGAAATCGGCGAAGGTGAATATATGGAATTTTTTGAATCGAATGCTTACAAATCACGCAGACAATATTTTGTCCTAAAAGACAGTGAACTTGTTGAAATCAATAAGTCTGATATAAAATTTAATTAAAATAATAGGAGGTCTTAATGTTAATCTACACAACAAAAGAAAGTACTAAAACTGCATTGATCAATTCAATGTCAGGCGGTGAGGGAATTTCTGTAAAAAATTATCCTAATGGAAGCCATAGGTACTGGCTTACTGGAGACAAAGAAAACTATACTGTACATTGCTATGGAAGTGGACAGGGCTGGAGAGATCAAGCTGATGATTGCAATATCCAAGACATTGATGAATTAGTAAATTATCTCTGGGATCAGAGAGCCAGAATCATAGAAGATATTTTTTAAATCTATGTTATTAATAAGGTAGGAGGTTTTAATGGAAAATAAAAAATTAGAAGATTTAAAAGAAATTGCAAAAAGAATATAAGGAGATAGTATGAATAAATGGAAAATAATAGCAAGACACAAATGGGTTTCCGAAGCAATTATTACTGAGTCTATAAATGAAACTGAAAAATTGGTTCGTTTTACAGCTACTATTTTCGGCTGGAGAAATTGGAAAATATGGGAAGGTAAGCTAAATGAAAGTATGATATCTCAATATGTTCAACAAAAAGTTATGGGAATTCGTGATAAAATAAAATCAGGAGATGAAGAAATTTTTTATAAGGAGATCAAATGAAAATATTAAATTGTTTTACGAATGAAATTTTATTTGAAATTGCAAGAAAAAATTTGCAGTACTTGGAAGGTGCGTACTTGGAAGGTGCGAACTTGGAATATGCGAACTTGGATTTTTCATCTTTGTATTTTGGCTGTGCTTCTCTGAATGCCCAGTTTGACAACAAGCAAATAATACAAATACTTTTCCATGCTGCCATGCCTTGTGAAAATAATAAAAACATAACAGACCCTGACTTAAAAAAATTATTAAAAACAAAAATATTTCAAAAGGTAGTTAATAAATTTCACAGAACAGAAATTGATAGATTTGATAGTAAGAAAGTTTTATAAGGAGAAAATATGAAAATTAATTTTTCAGATTTAAATGATTACTTTCGATATCATAAAAAAGATAGGAAAGTAACAGTAGCGAAGGTGGCAGAGTCTCTGGATATTTCAGGGAGCTATTTGTATCTATTAATTCAAAAAAATAGATATGCAAGTAATCCGCTGGCTTGTAAAATTGAAGAGTTGCTAAATATTCCAAAGGAGGCTTTATTAAGACCTCCAGTTCATAAAAGTTTTAACTGGAGAAAAAATATTTTCAGGAGGAGAAAATGAAAAATTACAAAATGAATGAAGATGATAGGAAATTAATAGAACAACACAAAACTTGTGTTATTCAAATAGTTGCTCAAACTAATAATGTAAAAGTTTTTGAAGTTATTCTGATTGAGGGTTTTGAAAAATTTCTTATCAAACCAAAAAATAAAGGTGCATATCTTTATAATATTAAGGAGGGAAGAATATGAAAGTAAAATCAACTAAGAATTTAGAGATGTTTAGAGTTAAAGCTCTTATTTATGGAATGTCAGGAGTTGGAAAAACATTTTCCGCTTCAACTCTTGATCCGAAAAAGACTTTAATTTTAAGTGCTGAGAGTGGTCTATTATCACTCAGAGGTAGAGATATTGATGTTTGGGAAATTGAAACATGGGTAGATTTAATGGAAGCATATAAGCAATTAATCTTACCAGAAAATACCGAAAAATATGATACTATATTTATTGATTCATTAACTGAAATTGATGAAATTGCAAAAGAACAAATTGTAAAACAAGATAGACCTAATTTAAAAGGTAAGGATATTGGTAAAATTTATGACGATATGATGACACAGCAAGATTATGGTTTATTGGCAACACGAATGACAAGATTTATTCGAGCTTATAGAGACTTAGATTATAATATTATTTTTACGGCTTTGGAACTTGATAAAAAAAACGATATTACAGGAGCGGTAAAATTAGTACCATCTATCTCTGGTAGATTAAGTTTGAATTTATCTGGATATTTTGATGAAGTATTTCATATGATAACTAAAAAAGAAATTGATAATAAAGTAGGTAGATATTTCATAACTGCTAATATAGAAAGTACTATTGCAAAAGATGTTTCAGGAGCTCTGGACTTAATGGAGTTACCTGATTGGAATGCAATATTTAAGAAAATAAAAACCAGTAAAATAAAGGAGGAAAAATAATGTTTGATAATAAAGAAATTGAAAGTAAGGGAGGTAATTATTTAAATGTTGGCTCTCATAAAGTTTATGTATTTGACATTGAAACTGAAAAGACTTTTGTTAATAAAGATGGAGAAACAAGAGAGAAAGTAACTGTAATGTTTAAGAATGAGCAAGGCGAAATTCATTATGAAGACTTTTTAATAATGGACTCTACTATGTGGCGTTTGAAATTGCTATCAATAGCTTGCGGAATTGGAGAAGAAGCTCAATGGGATTGGGGTGATTTACAGGCAAAACAGCTTGTAATTCATTTAAAATCAACTTCTTATACAGATAAATATGGCGAAAAACGTATGAAATCGGAAGCCTACAAATTTGAACCTTACAAAGGAACTGATGTTTATTCTCAAAATGGACCTGTTGAATCTGATCCATTTTAGAGGTGAATATGCAAACTCTTAGCTATTCATCAACATCGGCATTTAAGAATTGCCGGAAAAAATATCAGTATAATTATATTGAAAATTTAAAACAAATTGATGAGCCTGTATATTTTAGTATAGGCTCAGCTTTTCATATTGCATTAGCTGAACATTATGATAGTAAAACTGAACCTAAATGTATTGAAAAAATAGTTGAATACTTTATTGATCATAAGACAGAAAATATATCAGATATTGATAAAATAGATAAATGGCATGAAGCTTATCAATTAACAAGGGAATTATTTAAGAGATATATCAGGGAATATCAAGATGAACCATTTGAAGTTATTGATACTGAATTGAAATTCACAGTACCAATTATAAATCCTGAAACTAATTGTAAAAGTAAGAATTTTAATTTCTTCGGAATCATAGATATGCTGGTTAAAGAAAATGGTTTGTATTGGATTGTAGAACATAAAACTACTACTTCAATTAGTAATCAATACAAGAAAGCATTGACACTTGATACTCAATGTATAGCATATATTGAAGCATTGGAAAGGTTTTTAAATATCAAAATTCAAGGTGTGATTTATAATGTGATTTTAAAATCCTTACCAGTGAAGCCAAAGCTATTGAAAAATGGTAAATTGTCAATGGCTAAAAATCAAAACACAACTTTAGAATTATATCTTGAAGCTATAACTGAAAACAAATTAGAAATTGAAGATTATTCAGAACATCTTGAATGGATAAGTGATAACAGAAAAGAATATTTTTACCGTGAATATTTAACTTTTCCAAGTGAAACTATTCAGGAATGGAGAGCTGAACTATGGGACTTACAAAAGAATATTAGAGAAGCTGAACTTAAAAATCAGTATTATAAGAATACTAATAATTGTATAGGGTTTGGAGTTTGCCAATATTTTGATATATGCATAGCACTTGACAAACAATGTGTGATTGATTCAAGTTATAAGGTAGCAGATAATGATATTAAAAAAATAGAGAGGGTAAAATGAATTTAAGATTAAACAAAAAAGATTTAATAGGAGTTATAGAAAAAATCCCAGATGATTTGCTTGAAAATGCATATGTTTTTGACTGGAACAGTGGTGGATATACAATTCAAATGTATTACAATTCCAGTTTATTAATAAAATATAAGCCAGAAGCAATTCTCAATGATGGATACACTGAATGGATTTTTGTTATTGATGATAAAATTAAAATTAAAATTATAATGACTTAGGAGATGAATTATGAATTTAAAAGAATTCAAGGAGTTAGTAGCAAAAATTCCTGATAAGCATGATAAATTAGAAACGGGGTTTTACATAATCACCGATGATATTGCTGACGTAGGTGAAGCTCCAGTGTTAGATGCACTTACTTTCCAAGATTGGAAGCATGCAGATGAATACGTAAAGGAAACTATTGATTTTCTGTTCTATCTGAATTAATCATTTAAAGCAGGTAATTTAAGGATTGCTTGCCTTAAGTAATTAATAGGAGGTTACTATGTTAACAATTTTAGATGTTTTTGGAAATGTGCAAGCCAATCTTGAAACTTTGGAAAAGACATTGCCTACATTAAAAAGCAATCCATTTTATTTGATAGCCAAAAATCAACTTGATAATGCTTTGAAAAGTATAGAGGTTGGTAAAAAATTGAATGATAACATTGATGAAAATGATATCGCAGGAGGTTGATTATGAAAGCAAGATTAAACAAAAAAGATTTGATAAGGGTTATAGAAAAACCCCCAGATGATTTGCTTGAAAATGCGAAATGGTTAGCAGATAGAGAATGGAAAAAAATAAGGAGGGTTTTATGATAACTTTAGAAAGTCAAAAAAAACAATTAGCACGTGGATTAGTTTTTCTCGGTGCTGATTTTGTATGTAAGTATGGTGCGAGAGGACATTCAGTTGCGAAAGTATTTGGAAAGTATTGTGATACAGGTGCAAAACGTATCTGGGACTTAAAAAAAGAATGGGAGTGTTATCTTATATCAGATCAATTTGATAACAATCCAGAGGCTAAATATTACAGCCTTGAACCTGCATATGAATATATTAGAAAACCCAAGAGATACAAGCTAAATCCTGCATTCTTTCACTGGCTACAATTCGCATATTTAAAAGGAGGTAAAAAGTGAAAAAGGTATTTTGTAGGAATTGTAAATATTTTAGAGGAATTGATAAAATCTCTCTTCGAACAAAAAACCAATTTCAAAACAATGAATTAATGGTAACTGGGATTTGTTTTTTTCCTAAAAATGTAATGAAAACACAGCTTAAAGAAGATTGGTATGATCAAAAAATTGAAATTAAATATAGAAAATTCCCACAGGAATTAAACAAAGACAATAATTGTAATTGGTATGAGGAGGTTAAATATGTTTAAAGTAGAAAAACACGTAGTAGAAGCAAGTGAGCTAATTGTTAAATACAAAAAATATTTTTGTATGGATGGTGCAGGAAAAGATCATATTAAAATTAGAAAGGATTTCCCGCTTGCAGAGTTAAAAGAAAATGAACTTCGATATTTATTAATTATATTTATGTCAATTCATTAAGGAGTGAATTATGGATATATTAATTACAATTTTAGCGACTATTGGAAGCTTATTTTGTTTTATGTGCTTTATAGTAGGGCTTTATTTTTTATGTGATCTAATAAAAACAGGGATTGAGAGGCTGAAATGAAAGACATTGAACAAACTAAAAAAATATTTAAAATTATTGAAGATATAATAAAAACTCAAAAAGAACGGATTGATTCCTTAGAAAAAAGAATTAAAATATTGGAGAATAA
>JAUXFB010000177.1 GCA_030620255.1 Candidatus Aminicenantota bacterium
ACATTGTATACTTTATCATAATAAGGTCCTGTAACACAAGAGCTGGGTCTAATTCTTCTTGTAGATATGGGTACTTCCACTCAGGAACTTCAGATATTACATATGGATTCTTTTTTTTATGAAAGTTCTTTAATATATCATCAGCACTTTTAACGCCCCATACTAATCCCTCAAGCAATGAAACAGAAGCTAACCTGTTCGCTCCATGTACACCTGTGTTAGCAACCTCGCCAATAACATAGAGATTCTTCAAACTTGATCTTCCTTTCAAATCAGACAAAACACCACCGCAACTATAATGTGCTGCAGGTACAACTGGGATTGGAACTTCATCAATTTTAATACCATACTGTAAGCAATTCTCATAAATAGTAGGAAATCTCTCTTTTATATTTATTTTAGCAAAAGAGGCAAGATCAAGTAGAACATAATCATCATCATTTTCTATCATCTCTTCATAAATAGAACGTGAGACTTCATCTCTTGGAGCCAAATCACCTAAAGAAGAATACTTCTTCATAAAATATTCACCTTTTCTATTCATCAACTTTGCACCTTCCCCTCTTACTGCCTCAGAAATTAAAAAACTATCTGCTTCTTTGTGAAATAGAGAAGTGGGGTGAAATTGAACATACTCAAGATTAGCAAGTTGTGCCCCAGCTCTATAAGCCATTGCAATTCCATTTCCAACAGCACCAGCTGGATTTGTAGAATGAAGATATATACTGCTCAACCCTCCAGTAGCTAATATCACCTTCTTTGAAAATATCCTCAAAATCCTTTTCGTTGTTTGATTAAGAACATAAGCGCCTATTGTTTCAGGCTCTTTATACAATCTGAGAGGATTTTTAGAATGATGCGGAAATGCAAGTAGATCTATTGCTGTATGATTAAACAAAATTTTCAAATTCTTTAATTTTTTTAAGTACTTAAAAAATTGTTTCTGAATAACCTTACCAGTCATATCCTTTACATTTAAAACCCTTCTTTTCGAATGAGCACCCTCTATTGCAAGATCAAAACTACCATTATTCACTGAAAATGGAACTTTGATCTTATCAACTAAAATCTCTTTAATAAATTTCTGTGAATTATTTACAACTTGTTCAACTGCATCCAGAAAATTAATATTATCACCACTCCTTAGAATGTCATTAATAAAATCCTTTGGCTTCTCCTTTTCACTCAAACAAGCTATACCTCCCTGAGCTTTATGTGTATTTGTTTCTGTAAAGTCATCACCTTTACTTATCAATATTGTATTTATCCCATTTTCTGCAAGAACTAATGCTGCTGTTGAACCTGCAATTCCTGCACCTATTATTAACACATCAGTTTCACAATATTCTTCCATTTATCTCCTTACATTCAAACTTAAATCTAAAGACTTAAAAGAATGAGTTAAAGCTCCAACAGAAATATAATCTACACCTGTTTTAGCTTTTTCTTCAATATTTTCAAGCTTTATATTTCCAGAAACCTCTAATTTTATACTTTTTGTATTCATCCTAACAGCCTTTTTTTCCATTTCTATACTAAAATTATCAAGCATAATTATATCTACATTTAAACTCAATGCTTCTCTAAACTCATCCAGATCTTTCACTTCTACTTCAATCTTTTTATATGGGAATTTGTTTCTAATCTTCTTAACAGCATTCGAAATAGTTCCAGCCATCTTTATATGATTATCTTTAACCATTGCCATATCCTCAAGATTTAGCCTATGATTTGTTCCACCCCCATCTGTCACAGCTTTTTTTTCAAGATATCTCATTCCAGGAGTTGTTTTCCTCGTGTCAAGTAAAATAACATTATATGGCTTTATTATTTCAACGAATTTTCCCGTCAAAGTTGCAATTCCACTTAACCTCTGTAAAAAATTTAAAGCAGTTCTTTCTGCTTTTAAAATAGAACTTTCTCTTCCAATAATCTCAAGTATAACACAACCTCTTTCCACTGAAAAACCATCTCCTGCAAAAACATTGATATGAATCTCAGAATCAACCATATTAAAAGTCTTTTTAAATACATCTATTCCTGAAATAATTCCATTCTCTTTAGCAATTACCTGTGCAATGATTTTTTGATCATATTCAATAAGAGAATCTGTTGTTACATCATCTTCAATCCTATCTTCTAATATAGCAAGTTTAATTAACTCATAAATTATTTTTTCTTTAAAATCCATTTAATTAAAACTATTATGGTTGAAATTTTTTTCCAAAAAAATTCCTTAACCAAAAATTTATATCTGATTTAATTGATAACAACCTTTTTTTACCCCTAAATCCATGTCTTCCTCCAGGATATAGCATCAATTCCACAGGCTTCTCAGAGTCAAGTACTTTATCAACAAACTGAATTGTATTCTGCATATGAACATTGTCATCCATAGTACCATGAATAATCCTCAACCCTCCATTATATTTATCAACATAAGTTAAAACAGAACTTCTTTTATAACCTTCCGGGTTCTCAGAGGGAGTATCCATATATCTTTCTGTATATACTGAATCATAGAGCCTCCAATCAATTACTGAAAAACTCGCAATACCACAGCTAAAGTAATCTGAGCCATATGTTAAAGCTAATGCAGTTATATACCCACCATAACTGCCTCCTTCAATCCCTATCTTTTCTCTATCTATAAATGGTAATTTATATAAATATTTTACTACCTGTATATAGTCAAACATCTCCCATTTACCCAAATCTCTATACATTAGATCAGCACCTTTTTTACCAAAATGGCCTGAACCCCTATGGTCTACTCTTATAACAATAATTCCCTGTTGAGCTAAGAAAAAATTCCTTACAGGGCGATAACCATAACTATTATAAATTGTTTGACTCTCCGGGGCACCATAAATCTTAATTATTACCGGGTATTTTTTATTAGAATCAAAATCAGAAGGTAAACACCAGATTACTGGAAGTTTATAACCGTCATCAGTTTCAATCCTGAATAATTCTCGTTTTGGAACAGAATATTTTTTTATTACAGGAGAATAACTATCAGCAATATCCCTTATCAACTTCCCTTTATTATTCCTTAAACAAACTTTTGTTGGAGTATTTAATGATGAATATCTATCAATGAAATAATTACCTTCTGGAGAAACATTCACAATATGCAACCCATTATATTGAGTTAATCTTTTTATACTCTTCCCGGAAAAGTCCGTTTTATAAAAATCTATTTCTGTTGAATCCTCTTTTTTTGCACTGAAATAAATCTGTCTCTTTCTCTCATTAACCAAATTAATCCTGGTTACAGACCAATCTCCTGAAGTAATCTTCAATACCTTTCCGCTCTTATAAATGTAATATATATGAGACCATCCATGTTTTGAACTTCTAATAAAAATATCTCCATTTTTTAATAGATGAAAGTCTTTTGACTCAAAAAGCTTAACCCATGTCTTCTGCTTTTCTTCATAAAACTGCCCTGTGTTTTTTGTTTTTAAATCATAGACTAATATTTTTAAATGATCTTGACCTCTATTCATCCACTGAAAATAAATTTTATCACCTTTAAAATTCCAAACAGGAAACGCAAGATAATAGTCCTTTACATCAATATTTATCCAATCTATCTTATTATTTGAGATATCAGCAATACCCAACTGAACTTCAGGGTTAGGATACCCTGCTTTTGGGTAATATTGTTTCTTCACATCACCATAATCCCCCTTTGAGCTGACTATAGTAAATATAGGCACTTTTTTCTGATCAAATCTCATAAAAACTATCTTATCACTATCTGGACTCCACCAGAAAGCTTTATATCTACTTCTTCTCCCAAGTATTTCTTCATAATATATCCAGGAAGCATAACCATTTAGAATTACATCATTTCCATCTTTTGTTAATTGAATATTTTTTTTGTTAATAATATCATAAACAAAAAGATTACCTTCTAATGAATAAGCAATTTTATTACCATCCGGGGAAAATTTTGGGGTTTTTTCAATTCCTTTAGTTTTAGTTATTTGAACAATTTCATTATTTTCTCTTAAAAATAAAAAAATATCATTATCCTTTACAAAAAGAAATTTGTTAAAATCTTTTGTTTTATCAGAAGAGTTAAACAAATTGAAACCATCCTTTTCTATTTCTTTATATTCAGAAGAATCTATAAAAATTTTTGATTTACCTTTTCTTGCATTAACCTTAAAAAGCTTGCCTTTTTTTAATTCATAGTAGTTTAAATTATCTGACCATCCAAATATCATTGGTAATTGTTTAAATAGCTTTTCTCTTTTAAATTGAAAAGCTTGACCAAATGTTATCTTTTTTCCTGAAAAAATAAAATTGG
>JAUXFB010000124.1 GCA_030620255.1 Candidatus Aminicenantota bacterium
CTATGCAAAATGATATTGAAAAAAAATAAAAAAACCAAAACATATAAGAAAAAAGCAAGTACAATTATTGCCATAGATATGAAAGTGATTTTATGGATTATCAAGATCAATAATATAGACGATAATTCAAATAACCCGATCTTCAAATACTCTTTAAACTGGGAAAAAATTCTTCTAAAAGCACGCAACCATGGAATAATATTGCTTCTATATAAAAAGCTTAAAAATTTAAAACAACAGGTAGCCCCATCTGAAATCATGGCATCTCTTAAAGCTTTTTATAATAATAATGCAATACGGAACTTGAGGATGGGACAAAAGTTAATCAAACTTATAAACATTTTATCCACAAGAAAAATCGATGCAATAAATTTTAAAGGTGCTTGTTTGGCAATGCGAGCTTATGAAGATATTTCTATGCGAACTTTTTCTGACCTGGATATATACATTAGAAAAGAGGATTTTGCAAGGGTTTACGATTTGTTAGAACTTTACGGATATAAGTCCCATTTTCCACAAATTAAAAAAATGAAAAACCTCTGGAAAAAAACTGGGAGAGACTTTCTTTTTCTCGACAAAACCATATTTTATGATTTTCATCAACGTATCACTCAGGGCTCTAAACAATTCCAGATTACAGAAGATATCTGGGAAAATCCTTCTTTTACAACAATTAATTCTTGTAAGGTTAAAGTTTTATCTTCTGAAAATACTGTGCTTGCATTATGCATACACGGGGCTAAACATAACTGGTTACATCTAAAGTTTATTACAGATATTGCTTTTTTTATTTCATCCAACAGAGATTTAAATTGGTCTTTAATTATATCAAAAGCCAAAAATATGGGGTGCTTAAACATAACACTTGCTGGTATACTCCTTTCAAATGAGCTCTGTGGTCTTCTACCTCCTTTGGAGATAAAAAAGGAGATCAATAAGAATAAAAGGGTTAAAAAGCTTACAAATAACATAAAAAGCCGTATTTTAAGAGGAAAAATAAATTCCGGGAGGTTATCTGAGTTTCTTTGCATTCCCAGAACCATGGATTCTATATCACATGGATTAAGATATATATTTTATTATATATTTACACCAAGTCAATTTGATCTTTTAGTCATTAAATTACCAGAATTTTTATACCCTTTTTACTATATAATAAGACCTATCCGTCAATTTTATAAATATTTTACAAAATTTTTAGATCTACTCTTTAATGGATTTAAAAGATCAAAGTCTGAATCCCAGAGTTAAACCAACCATAACATTTTTAAAGAGATTATCAAAAGGAGTTGTTATAAAAGCAGTTAACCTGAAATCTTTATCAATCCCGGCGTTTAGTTTTAGCCTCCAATCAGTAGAAACTGCATTACCAGAAAGTTTGAACCACTTAGAAACTCCAATCCCAGCAAAAAGAGAATTAGACTCACAATTAAATAATACTCCCGGAGCTAAATATAATGGATCAAATTTGAATTTATAGGATATAAGGTACAATTCAGGGCTTATCATAAAATAATCCGTAAATACAATGTCTAAAGCAAATCCATATTCTGCAAAATACGACTTAAAAGAAAATGAATCATCAGTTGTAATTCCCCAATTAAAGGTAAATTGCTTACCTATATAATTAGATCCCTTTGATCCATCTGAGTACAAACTTAATGTTGAAATTATTATAATCAAAAAAATGATAAAAAATATTTTTTTCATTTTTCCTCCATTCGGATTATAATTAATTATAAAAAAAATTTCAATAAAAAAATTATAAATTATTTAAAATTCTTAAGAACTCATCTTTATTTTTAAACCCGGAAAATCGTTGAATTTCCCTGGACTGCGCATTAAAGAATAAAACAGTTGGCATTCCAATAATATTTAACCTTTTCCTTAGCTCTCTATTTTTTTCACCCTTTTCAGTAAAATCCAGTCTAACAAGCACATAATCCTTTAAAACCTTAGAAACATCCTGATCAGAAAAAGTATATTTATCAAGCTCTTTACATGCAACGCACCATTCTGCATAAGCATGCACCATAAGAATCTTGTTCTCCTTCTCTGCTTTTAATTTCCCCTGTTCAATGTCTTCTATCCAGAAAAGATTATTTTCATAACTCTTAATTGACCCAACAATATAGGGGAAATACTTTATTTCAATTGATTTGAAAAATAAAAATGCTCCGCATAAAAAAATCATCATAACAATAATCTTATAAAATTTTTCTTTATGATCATGTTTATCAATACCCTTAAAAAGTCCAATAAATATACTGATTGAAATTAGAAATATCCCCCACATAAGAAGAGTAACCCATTTAGAGGAAATTGAACTCAAAAAATAGATTCCTCCTCCAATAAGTAAAATAGAAAAGAGATACTTTATATAATCCATCCACTTTCCTGCTTTAGGCATTGATGATATTACACCCGAAAAAGTACCTGCTAAAACAAATATGACACTCATGCCCAGAGAAAAAGTAAATGTTAGCCAGAAACCAAGAAAAATATTCTCAGTTTGACTGACCCATGTGAGCAAAGCAATTAATACTGGGCCCACACATGGAGCAGCTATAATTCCAGAAACTCCTCCAATAATAATGGAACCCAATATCTCACTCTTATAACCCTTATGAACTTTAGATGAGATTGAAGAGGGAACTGGAATTTCAAAAAGACCTGCAAGACTGAGCCCCATAACTATAAAAATAGTAGAAATGATAAGTACAACTACAGGATTCTGAAATGATATTCCCATTAAGGAGCCTGTTGTTGCAGCAATAACACCAAGTATGGCATAAACAATAGATAAACCAAGCACAAAGAATAAAGAGAGATAAAAACCCTTTATCTTCTTTTTTCCTGATCTTGAGCCAATATAACCCATAATAATGGGAATAACAGGATAAACACAGGGACACAGGCTTGTTAAAAAACCAGAAATAAAAACAATCACAAAAAGCAAAAGAGAAGGTTTGCCCCTCAACTCCTCCTTGATTATTCTATTCATCCATTTGGAAAAGGTCTCATCCTCTTTAACATTAGATTTATCTGCCTTTTTCTCATTTTTGAATTTAATGTTTTTAAAGCTTTTAGAAATATTTACTTCAATTTTCTTTGATTCAGGGGGAAAGCAGAGTTCCATAGGTCTTTCTTTACATATTTGATATCCAATATTAAAGATAAGTTTATATGGAGATTCAAACCTTTTTAAAGGTTTCACATATACATTAACCCCAAATTCTCCCTTAAAAACATTTTCATTCTTATAAACTATTCCTTCAGGGAATTTAATATCTGTAATTTTTATAAATTTATTTTCCTCAATATCGATTTTAAAAAAATTATTTTTCAAATCGGTAATATGATGATCGACAGGTACCTCTATGGTAAAAACAATAATTCCTTCTTCATAATTAACCTGAGTTTTTATATCAGGTTCAACAACAAATTGATCTCCAAAAAAATCATCTTGTGCTTCAACAAATAAAAACAAATTCAGAAGAAATAATATAATAAAAAACCTTTTTCTATTCATAATGTTATATTTTAGACAAGCAATATTTTAAAGTCAATAATTCTAAAATTGAAAATAGTAAGATTTTAATTTTACATTTTAATTAAAATATTGTATAAAATACTATGGCTGAATTTAATGATAATAATAATTGTTTTGTATGCGGAACAAAAAATAAAATAGGACTTAAACTAAAATTTACATATATTAAAAAGTCTAATCTGGTTAAATCTGAAATTATATTCCAGGACCATTTCCAGGGTTGGGCTAATGTTGTTCACGGGGGCATAATTTCAACTGTATTAGACGAAATAATGATAAAAACAGCTGAAATAAGAGGATTAAAATGTGTTACAGCTGAAATCAACATTAATTTTAAAAAACCTGCTTTAACTAAAACCAAATATATACTAAATGGTAAAATTAATGAGATAAGAAGGAAAATAATCTTTACAGAGGCAAGTATTCAAGATTTAGATAATACAACTATTGCTACAGCTAATGCAAAACTTTTTATTATAAATTAGATTTTAAAGGTCAATTTTTTAAATAATTTCTATATAAAGTAAGAAAAAGGAGAGAAAATGTCTTATAAAGGTGTTTCAGATTTCAGGAGTGATACAGTTACAAGGCCTACTGAAGAGATGAGAAAAGCAATGTACAATGCAGAGCTCGGAGATGATGTTCTGGGAGATGATCCAACTGTAAAAAAATTAGAAGAGATATCATCAGAAAAATTAGGCAAAGAAGCAGCTATTTTTGTTCCTTCAGGCACAATGGGCAACACTATTGCATTAAAAATAGCTGCTGGTGAAGGTAAAGAGGTTATTCTCGAAGAGAAATGCCATATACTTAATTATGAGTCAGGAAACATCTCAAGAATAGCAAAGAGTTTACCACGTGCACTCCCCTCAAATAGAGGAGAAATCCCTTTAGATTTAATAGAAAAAAATATTCACACCTATCTAAGAGATCATATACCGGAGACAAAAGTCATTAGTCTTGAACATACTCACAATAACTGGGGAGGAAGCATTTTAAGCCTTAATTATTTAAGAGATGTAAAATCAATTGCTGATAAACATCATTTGCATATGCACCTGGATGGTGCAAGAATATTCAATGCAAGTGTAGCTCAGAAAATTGATGTTAAAGAAATTTCCAAATATTTTGATTCAATAATGTTCTGCCTTTCAAAAGGACTTTCAGCCCCAATAGGCTCTATACTTACAGGTTCAAAAGAATTTATTAAAGAAGCAAGGTTTATAAGAAAATATCTTGGAGGCGGAATGCGCCAGGTTGGGATAATTGCTGCTCCGGGTATTGTTTCTGTTGAAAAGATGATTGACAGACTCGAAGAGGATCATATTAGAGCTAAAAACCTGGCTGAGAAAATAATAGACATAAAAGAAATTGATATAAATTTTGATGAAGTTAAAACAAACTTTATAATATTAAAACTCAAAACAATGGATTCATTAACATTTCTTAAAAAATTAGAAAATAAAAGAGTATTAGCATTACCTCTTAGCAATGAGCTCGTAAGAGTGGTTACGCATAAAGACATTGATGATTCAGATATAGATATAGCAGCAAAAGCAATAAGGGAAATTTTTGTATAAACAATATTAAAGGAAAACCAGGCGACGACCGGATTCGAACCGATGAATAGCGATTTTGCAGACCGCTGCCTTACCACTTGGCTACGTCGCCAGTCAATGGAGCGGGAAACGGGATTCGAACCCGCGACATCGACCTTGGCAAGGTCGCGCTCTACCACTGAGCTATTCCCGCTCTAAAAGAAGATTAAGGATAATAAAAAATCAAACTTTTGTCAAGTACAGGTTTGATTTAGTTGACTGGACTAATGGTTTATTAGTTAAATAGTTGAATGGTTCTTTTTTCTTCACTCGTTACTCGTCACTCTTC
>JAUXFB010000008.1 GCA_030620255.1 Candidatus Aminicenantota bacterium
TCCAATTGTTAAGATGATGATTTCAACAGATCCTTCAACATTACTTTTAACATCAAAGGAACCAGAGGTTTATTCATCAATTTTTTTAACTTTCAGGGCTTCTGTTTGGGCACCAATTATTGCATTATTAACAGGAGTACCTCTTGCATATCTTCTTGCGAGAAGGGAGTTCTGGGGTAAGAAAATCATTGAAGGGCTCATTGATCTTCCTGTTATTATTCCTCATACTGCTGCTGGTATTGCTTTACTAACAGTATGGGGAAGAAATTCTCTATTTTCAAAAGCAACTGGGATCAATGTTATAGGAACAGAAATTTCAATATCAATAGCAATGTTTTTTGTTTCAGTTCCTTTTTTAGTTAATGCAGTAAAAGATGGATTTAAATTAATTGATGAACGTTATGAGAAAACAGCAATTACTCTTGGTGCGACTCCATGCAAGGCTTTTTTTACAGTAAGCTTACCTATGGTTAAGAAATCAATAATCTCAGGTTCTCTAATGATGTGGGGAAGAGGAATATCAGAATTTGGAGCAGTTATTATACTTGCATATCATCCAATGACAGCTCCTGTATTGATTTTCGAGAGATTTCAGAATTTTGGACTTAAGTATGCAATACCTGTAACTGTTTTGTTAATATTGATCAGCTTGATTGTTTTTATTTTTATACGAATATTTGAAGATAAATGAATTTAAAAATCACGAATATAAGTAAAAAGTTTAAGGGTTTTGAATTGAAAGATATTGACCTTGAAATTAGAGAAGGTGAATTCTTTGTTATTGTTGGGCCCAGTGGTGCTGGAAAGACATTGATCCTTGAAATTATTGCTGGTCTTTTAAAACCTGATTCCGGAGAAATTTGTGGGATAAAAAACAAAAAAATCGGGTTTATTTACCAGGATTACATGTTATTTCCGCATTTGAATGTATTTGAAAATATTGCTTATGGATTGAACATAAGAAAAATTGATAAAGATGAAATTAAATCAAGGGTTGATGACCTGGCATCAAAGCTTGAGATAAAAGGACTTTTAGAAAGGAGTGTTTCTAACCTTTCAGGTGGGGAAAAACAAAGGGTTGCTATTGCAAGAGCTATGGCTATATCACCTGATATCTTTCTTTTTGATGAGCCTACTTCAGCTCTTGACCGAAATTCCAGAATAAAAACTCGAGAGATGTTTATTAAATTACATAAAAAAACATGTTCAACTTTTATTCATGTAACCCATGATTTTGAAGAGGCTCTATCCTTAGCAGATAGAATTGGAATTTTAATAAATGGGAGAATTATACAGTGTGGGAAACCTGATCATGTGCTAAATAGCCCTGAAAGTAAAGAAATCGCAGATTTCCTTGGTTACAAGAATGTATTTGGCGGGAGAATTGAGAACAATAAACTTAATATAAACAACTTAAACATAATTGTACCAATTGAAAGGGCTGACTTTGCTTATATTGCTATAAGATCTGATGATATTATTATTTCAAAGAATAAAATTGAATCATCTGCAAGAAATTCATTTTTTGGGAAAGTTGAGGATATATTTAAAAAATCTTCAATGTATGAAGTAATACTAAATGTTGGAATTAGAATTAGTATTGATATTACAAGAAAATCATTTGAAGAGATGGGAATTAAGATTGGTGATAATTTGTGGGCTACTTTTAAAGTCTCTTCTTTAAAAGTGTTTAAACATTAGGAGAAATTTAATGATACAAATAGAAGAAGCGGAAAAAATACTGAATAATGTAAAACCTCATAAATTGACAGAAAAGATAAAGATAAAAGATTCTTTACATAGGGTTCTTGCACAGGATATTGTTTCAAAAATTGATATGCCTCCTTATAATAAATCAGCTATGGATGGATATGCTATATTTTCAGGAGATAATTCTGAAAGGTTTAAGGTTATTGAGATCATTCCAGCAGGTACAGTTCCAAAAAAAGAGATTAAAAAGGGTGAATGTTCTAAAATAATGACAGGAGCTATAGTTCCTAAAGGGGCAGATAAAGTCGTAATAAAGGAAACAACAATAGAAAAAGATGGATTCATTAAAATAACAGAAGATGATGACCTTGTAAATATATGTTATGCTGGGGAAGATATTAAATGTGGAGATAATGTATTAGAATGTGGTGCAAAGATAAGAGCTTCAGAAGTAGGAATAATCGCATCCTTTGGAATTGATATGATTGATGTTTATAAAAACCCTGATATTGGGATTTTAACTACTGGTTCAGAAATTATAGAACCGGGAAAAGAGCTTTTAAAGGGTCAGATTTACAACAGCAATTCTTATTCTATTTCAGCTCAATTTGCTCAAATTGGTATTAATACGAAATATGGAGATGTTATACCAGACAATATAGAGAAAACAAGGGAAAAAATATATGATCTTTTTTATAAAGTTGATGTTTTGATTATTTCAGGTGGTGTTTCAATGGGTGATTATGATTATGTCCCCGGAGTTCTTGAGGATTTGGGTGTAAAACTTCATTTTACAAAGGTTGCAATAAAACCTGGTAAACCAACTGTTTTTGGGACAATGGGTAAAAAAATATTTTTTGGTCTTCCGGGAAATCCTGTTTCAACTTTTGTTATATTTGAGGTTTTTGTAAAACCTTTTATATACAAAATGATGGGGCATAAGTATTCTCCATTTTTTATAAAAGGAATAATGAGTGAAGATTTCAGGAGAGAAAAAACCAAAAGAGCCTCATATATACCTGTGAATTACAGAGACGGTTTTGTTGATATTATAGAGTATCATGGATCTGCACATTTGAGTTCATTATCAAAAGCAAATGCATTGCTTCAGATTCCAGTAGGTGTTAAAAAAATATTAAAAGGGACTAATGTAAATGTTAGACAGATTTAACAGGGAAATTTATTATTTAAGAATATCCATTACTGACAGGTGTAATTTGAGGTGCTATTATTGTATGCCTGAGCAAGGAGTGAAACTACTCAGGCATGATCAGATATTGTCTTATGAGCAGATTATTAATATTGTAAAAAAGGCTACAAAACTTGGAATAAAAAAAATAAGGTTTACAGGTGGAGAACCGCTTGTGAGAAAGGGAATTTCCTATCTTGTAAAAGAAATAAAAAGGATTGATGAGATAGATGAGTTAACACTGACTACAAACGGAGTTCTGCTGGAGGATATGGCTTTTGAATTGAAAAACGCGGGACTTGATAGGATTAATATTTCTCTGGATACACTTGATCATGAGAAATATAAAAAAATGACGAGAATAGGTGATATAAGAAGAGTTTTTAGGGGAATTGATGCTGTAATTAAAGCTGGGTTTAAAGGTACAAAATTAAATATGGTACTTATGCCTGAAATAAATGATGATGAAGTAGAGGATATGAAAGAATTCTGTGTTAAAAAGGGATTGGTTTTGCAGAGGATTAACCATTATTCTTTAAATAGTTTAACTAGTATTAACAGACTATACGAGGCTGAAAGACCTCTTCCATGCAGCTTCTGTAATAGAATAAGATTAACTGCAAATGGTAATTTTAAACCCTGCTTGTTTTCAGATCTGGAAATTCCTGTTGATTTTAATAATATTTCAGAAAGTATAAAAAAGGCAGTAATTAATAAACCAGCAAATGGTACACATTGTTTTAAGAGACAAAATTGGCAAATAGGAGGATAAAATGGAGTTTTCTCATTTGAATGAAAGAGGTGAAGTTAATATGGTTGATATAAGTGGAAAAAAGATTGTTCATAGAGAGGCAGTTGCTTCAGGGACAATTTATTTACAAGATGAAACAATTAAGAAAATCAAAAATAATCTGATAAAAAAAGGGGATGTTCTTTCAATTGCAAGGGTTGCAGCTATAATAGGTGCAAAAAAAACATTTGAATTGATACCTTTATGTCATAATATTCCTATCAATAAGATTGATGTTCATTTTGATATAAAAAAAGATAGGATTAATATTAAATCAAAAGCTATTTGTGATGCAAAAACCGGGATTGAGTTGGAAGCTTTAACTGCAGTTTCAATAGCATGCTTAACTATATATGACATGTGTAAGGCTGTTGATAAAAACATGATTATTTCAGATATAAAATTAGAGAAGAAGGTGAAAAATGAAATTTGAGGTTGAGTCAGTTAGTATATCTGAAAAAAGGGGAACTCAAAAACATGAAGTACCTGAGATAGAATGTATTACAGGATATGGGATAAAGAGAGATGCACATGCAGGAAATTGGCATAGACAAGTGACTCTATTGGCAGGAGAAGCTGTAGATGAGGCAAAAGAAAGGATAAATGCAAAATGTAAGGGTGTTTTTGTTAGTCCTGGAGCCTTTGCTGAAAACATTGTAACCAGAGGTGTAGACTGGAGTAAAGCCAAAGTTGGGGGAAAGATTAAAATAAATGAAGTTGAGATGGAAATAACTCAAAAAGGAAAAGAGCATGATGAAAACAATCTTATTTTTAAGATAACCGGAGAATATCTTCTTCCAATTCACGGGATATTTGCAAAAGTTATAAAAGGAGGGAAAATTAGTGCTAAAGATTGCGGTTATTACAGTTTCAGATAGAGCCTATAAAGGTGAGTATGAAGATTTATCAGGTCCTAAAATAAAAGAAATTATTGACAGGTCTAATATAGATGCAGAGGTTTCTCTTTTTATTGTACCTGATAAAAAAGAGCAAATAAAAGAAATGATTGAGAAAAAAATGGGTGTTGATTATATTATTACAACTGGAGGAACAGGAATTTCTCCAAGAGATGTGACTCCTGAGGTCACAGAATCGATTTGCACAAGAGAATTACCCGGTATATCAGAAATGTTACGTATGGAATCATATAAGGAAACAAAAAACGCTGTGTTTTCAAGAGCTTTCAGTGGAGTAAAGGATAATACTATTATAATTAATTTCCCGGGTTCTGTGAAAGCAGTTTTACTTTGCACAAAACTGGTGATCCCAGTTCTAGAACATGGTGTAAAAATGCTTTATGGAGGAAAACACTGATCTTAAGTGTTTGTTTTTTAATTTTTGTGAATGTTTAGTTCTTTTTAGTTGAGCTTTTTGTGAAGTTTTTCAATATCAACATCAGATCCAAATACGAGCATTATATCGCTCTCTTTTATTAAAAAATCAGCTCCAGGGTTCATAGTACTGGATTCTGGAATAATAGACTTTATTGCTATTACAGTTACATTATATTTTTTTCTTAAATTGATTTCACCAAGACTTTTACCTACAAAAGAGTCTGGCGGAGCGATTTCTTGAATAACAAACCCTGATTCAATTGGGAGGTAATCCAGCAAATTCTTAAAACTCAATTGAGTTCCAATTTTTTTTGCAATATCTCTTTCTGGATAATAGACTTCATTTGCACCTACAAGAAGAAGAATTTTTTCATGATCTTCTGTAAGCGCTTTAGCAATGATCTTTTTTACACCCAGTTCTTTTAGAATGTATACAATCATAATACTCGGTTCTAAACTGGGACCAGCTGAAACTATAACACAATCAACATCAGTAATACCAATGGAAGTCAAGTTTTCTTTACTTGTAGCATCCATAGTAACTGGTTGAGTTGCAACATCCTTGATTTCATTAACCTTTGTTTCATCAATATCTATTGCAATTATTTCAACATTTTTTTTTGCCAGAGTTTTTACAAGGTTAGAACCAAAGCTGCCCAATCCTATTACTGCAAATTTTTTCATTATATCTCCTTATCCTATCATTATATTCTCTTGAGGATAATTGATTACTGCTTTTGATTTTCTTTTACTTAAAGCAATTAGAATAGTAAGAGGACCTATACGTCCTATAAACATTGTAATCATTATTATTATTTTTGAAGGCAAAGATAGTTCCGCAGTAATACCAAGACTTAAACCAACTGTTCCAAAAGCTGAAATTACTTCGAATAATAATTCAATTAGTTTGAATTTTGTTTCAAAAGATAGTAAAAGTAAAAATGAAATTGAAATTAGTATCAATGAAATTATTATTACTAAAAAAGCAGTTTCTATATTTTTTACAGGAATGTTTCTATAAAAAATATCTGTTTTATCTTTTCCTTTTAATCTTGAACGAAAATATGCAACTACCATACCTGCAGATGATGTTTTAATTCCTCCTCCAGTTGATCCTGGAGATGCTCCTATAAACATTAATATTAGAATAAAAAATATTGAAGCATAAGAAAGTAAATTAAGGTTAATTGTGTTAAATCCAGCAGTTCTTGCAGTTATGGATTGAAATAGAGCTGATAAGATTTTTGAATTATAAGAAAGGGTGTTGGATTTATTTAAGAGCTCTTCAGTAAATATTATTAAAAAACCGACTATGATTAATGTAATACTTGTTATGATTACTAATTTTGAATGTAATGAGATTTTTGACAAGTGTTTGTTTTTTATTTTAATGAATGAAAATATTTCATTAAGAACTAAAAATCCCAATCCTCCTGAAATTATAAGAACTGCAAAAGTTATGTTTATTCCAGGATTATTTGTGTAGTTTTCAAGACTGTTGCTAAAAGTAGAGAATCCTGCATTGCAAAATGCTGATATAGAATGGAAAATAGATGAGAATATCCTGGTTTTAAGTTGCATATTAGAAAATTGAAAAAATAGTATAATTGATCCTATTAATTCAAATCCAAGAGTTAGTAGAAAAACCTTTTTAATTAACTCTTTTATACTCTTATAAGTCCCTGTTGTAAAATCATTTTCTATGATAATTTTCTCCCTTAAAGAGATTGATTTGCCCACCATTAAAATGATAATAGTTGAAAACATCATAAAACCAAGACCACCACACTGTAGAAGTATAAGGATCACCAGCTGTCCAAAAAATGTAAAATATGTAGAAGTATCAACTACAATAAGTCCTGTAACTGTGATTGCTGATGCTGATGTGAATAATGCATTTTCTGGTTCTATTGAACCTGTATGTGATGAAACAGGTAGCATTAATAAAAGAGCACCTATTACAATTATTGATAAGTAAGTGGCAATAATAACAAGAACTGATTTTTTCATTTGATTTTTCCAAATTTTGATAATGGCCAGTAACGCAGAAAAACCTTACCAGATATATTTTTCTCTGGTACAACTCCAAATGTCCTGGAATCATTGCTATTATTCCTATTGTCTCCAAGAACAAAAAAGTAGTTTTCAGGTATTTTTAATGGTTTAGTATTTATAGATTTGTTTAAAAAGTTTTTTTCTTTGAATAAAAAAGTTTGCTTTAATATGGTATTATTTATATAAATATCTCCATTTTCTATTTTAATAGTTTCATTTGGTAATCCGATAACTCTCTTTATTATTAATTTTCCTGGTTCATTGGGTTTAATAAAAACAATAATATCAAAACGCTTAATATTACTAATTTTTATTAAAAACTTAGAGATTAGAACTCTTTCTTTACTGTTTAATAAAGGTTGCATTGAGTTACCTTCAATTTTTAGAGCAGAAAAAACATAATTTGTTATTACAAAGGCTATTAAAGCAGCAACAACTATATTTATTAAAATATATTTGAAATAAAATTTAAATTTGTAATTCTTCATTTTAAAGCGAATTTTATTAAAATATAGAGATACTGTCAAGTATACGAATTGACAACTCTCTATTAATTTATTAGAATTAGCTTTAATTTTCAAAGGAGATATAGTAAATGGAAAATATTGTTATATTCTCAGTTGCGCCTGTTGCAGCTTTGATTGCTTTGATCTTTGCTTATGGTTTTTATAGAAACATCATGAAGTTAGAAGAGGGAACTGAAAAGATGATTGAGATTGCAGAAGCAGTAAGAAGAGGTGCTAAGGCATATTTAAGACAACAATATAAGATAGTTGTTTTATTTTTTTTTATAGCAGCGATTTTTTTAGCATTTCTCTCTTATGTGTTAAAAGTTCAGTCGCCATGGACTCCTTTTGCATTTTTAACAGGAGGATTTTTTTCAGGACTTTGTGGATTTATTGGAATGACTACAGCAACTTTAGCTTCAGCCAGAACAACCAACCAGGCTAGAAAATCTCTTGACAGCGCATTGAGAGTAGCTTTTAGAAGTGGAGCAGTTATGGGGCTTGTAGTCGTAGGATTAGGGCTTCTTGATATTGCAATTTGGTTTATTGTTTTACACATAATCTTTAAATATAGTCTGGTCATTACAACTGTTACAATGCTTTCATTTGGGATGGGTGCATCTCTCCAGGCTCTGTTTGCAAGAGTAGGTGGTGGTATTTTTACAAAAGCTGCTGATGTTGGTGCAGATCTTGTTGGAAAGATTGAAGCAGGTATTCCTGAGGATGATCCAAGAAACCCGGCAACAATTGCAGATAACGTGGGTGATAATGTGGGTGACGTTGCTGGTATGGGAGCTGACCTTTATGAGTCCTATGCAGGCTCTATCCTTTCTGCTGCTGCTTTAGGAGCTTCTGCTTTTGCATTTATAAACCCGGAAATGCAATACAATGCTGTAATTCTCCCAATGGTAATTGCTGCTATTGGTATTATTGCTTCAATATTGGGAATATTTTTTGTAAGAACAAAAGAGGGAGCTTCTCAAAAAGAACTGCTTGGTTCACTTGGATTTGGTATAAATATAAGTTCTATTTTAATAGTTATTGGCTCTTTTTTGTCAGTTAAATTACTTTTGCCCGGTAATCTTGGATTGTTCGGATCAATTGTTACAGGTTTAATTGTTGGAATTGTGGTAGGAAAAAGTGTTGAATATTATACTTCCGCTGATTATAAACCCACAAGAGAGGTAGCTGAAAAAACACAGACTGGAGAAGCAACAGTAATTATTGGTGGACTTGCTTCAGGTATGATATCAACTGCAATCCCCGTTCTTTCAGTTGCAGCTGGAATTATGGGAGCTTTTGCTTTTGCAGGTGGCTTTAAAAACACAAGTGTTGGGCTTTATGGTATAGCTGTAGCTGCAGTTGGAATGCTTTCCACTTTAGGAATTACACTTGCTACAGATGCATATGGGCCAATTGCAGATAATGCAGGTGGAAATGCTGAGATGTCAGGCCTTGATAAAGTAGTTAGAGAGCGCACAGATGCTCTGGACTCACTTGGGAATACAACTGCTGCAACTGGTAAAGGTTTTGCTATTGGATCTGCAGCTTTAACAGCTCTTGCACTTTTAGCTGCGTATATAGAAGAGGTTAAAGCTGGAATGAGGCATATATTCGAAAAAACCCCTGCAGCTATAGAAAAGGGAATTGAAGTAGCTGGGAATGTATTTCATTCGATTGGTGATATAAATAGTATTTCAATTGAAAAATTTATGGAGATATTTTCTGTTAATCTGATGAATCCAAAAGTAATAGTGGGAATTTTCATAGGTTCAATGATGTCATTTTTATTCTCAGGTTTAACAATGAAAGCTGTTGGAAGGGCTGCTTCTGAAATGGTTAATGAGGTAAGGAGGCAGTTTCGTGAAACACCGGGGATTATGGATGGAACAGCAAAACCGGATTACCATGCATGTGTTTTAATATCAACTCAGGGCGCTCAGAAAGAGATGATTTTACCTTCTTCTATGGCAGTGCTTATTCCTATTATTACTGGGATTATATTTGGTGTTGCAGGTGTTATGGGACTTTTAGTTGGAGCTCTTGCTTCTGGATTTGTTTTAGCAATTTTTATGGCAAATACTGGTGGTTCCTGGGATAATGCAAAAAAATATATTGAAATTGGAAATTTTGGCGGCAAAGGCTCTCCAGCTCATAAAGCAAGTGTTGTAGGAGATACTGTAGGAGATCCTTTAAAAGATACATCCGGTCCTTCATTGAATATTTTAATTAAATTAATGAGTATGATATCAATTGTTGTTGCTGGATTAATAGTAGGTTACTCAATATTATAATAATATAAATTGTGGAATTAATACTCTATAATTGGAGAGTTTTTATTTGGAGAAAAACATGGATGTTGTAGAAAGTGTAAAATTACCACTAAAATTATTTAAAAAGGGGAAAGTTAGAGATGTTTTTGAGATTGATGGTAATTTATTGATTGTATCTACTGATAGGATATCTGCATTTGACTATGTTCTTAAATCATTGATCCCTGAAAAGGGGAAAATATTGAATCAAATCACTGCTTTCTGGTTTAGGTACACAAAAGGTTTTATCAAAAATCATATAATATGTGATGAGCCATATAAATTGGATGATTTCAAAGAGTTTTCAAATATAATCAAAAAAAGGGCAGTTCTTGTGAAAAAACTTGAAACTTTTCCTGTTGAGGCAATTGTTAGGGGCTATATTGTAGGGTCAGGATGGAAAAGTTATGAGAAAACAGGAGAGATATCAGGTGTAAAGTGCCCTTCAGGATTGAAATTTGCAGATAAGTTTGCTGAACCAATCTTTACACCAACAACAAAATCTGAAAACGGACATGATGAAGATATAAACTTTAAAGAGATGGAAAGAATAATAGGAAAAGAATATTCTGAGAAAATCAGGGACTTATCTATAAAATTGTATAAGTTTGCAAAAGAATATGCATTAAAAAAAGGAATTATAATAGCAGATACAAAATTTGAATTTGGTAGGAATGATATTGGAGATATTGTTTTAATTGATGAAATATTTACACCCGATTCATCTAGATTCTGGAAAGTCGAAGACTATTCAAGGGGTACAGAACCCCCTCCTTTTGATAAACAGTTTGTAAGAAATTTTCTTTTAAATTCTTCCTGGGATATGAAATCAAATCCACCTAAATTACCCGATGATGTAATAAACAAGACAAGAGAGAAATATTTAAAGATTTATAATATCTTAACAGGTGAAAGTTTATAATTATGGGCTTAAATATTCTTGATATTATTTTTATAATTATAATATTTTTATCAATATTTCTAGGGATATTAAAAGGATTTATTAGAGAGTTGTTTTCTCTTGTTTTTTTAATTATAGCTGCAGTATTATCTTTTTTATACTATTCAGAGATAGGTGAAATTTTAGTAAAATATATAAAGAATAAAAATATTTCAAAATTTATTGGTTTTGTGTTGATTTTTGTGATAGTATTGATAGTTGGATCTCTGGTAACATTTTTATTGAAGAAAATATTTGTTTTAGGTCCATTGAAATCTATTGACAAAATACTTGGGGGTGTTTTTGGATTGATCAGAGGAATTTTAATTTCATGTGTTATTGTATTTGGATTAATTGCTTCTAAGGTTGATGGTAAATTATGTATTAATTCTAAATTATTCCCATTTTTTAAAGAAACAATTGATTTTACATTTAATCTTGTTCCTGATGAAAGTGAAAATAAAAAAGATGTGATAAAACAACATAAAAAAGAGAATAAAGAACAAAAAAACAAAGTTATATTATGATAAGTGTTTATATTTTTTAAATTGATATGGTAGATAAAAAAGTTATTGAACAATCTGAAAATTTTAAAGATCTTACAATAAAAAAGCAGATGAAGATTTTGGCTTATAAAGCTTCCTCATCAAAGTTGTATTTTCAAGAAATATTAAATGAGTTTGAAAAGACTTTATTGCAGGCTCTTCTTGAAAAATATGATTATAATATTTCTAAGATGTCTTTGCGAATTAAATTACATAGGAATACTGTATCAAAAAAGATAAAAAAGTTAAATATTAAAGAAAAGAAGAGTAAATTAAAGTAAATAAATAGTATTTGTTAGATATTGATATTGTATTTTATTATAATCGAGTCTAATTTAACCTATTTCAATTTGACACACTCTAAAATATTTTATATAATATCAGCTAAAATTTAATATGATATAGGAGGATAAAATGGCAAAAGACATCACTTTAGGTGAAGATGCAAGACAGGCTATTTTAAAAGGTATTAACAAATTAACAGATGTAGTAAAGGCAACGCTTGGTCCAAGAGGACGAAATATTGTTATTGAGAAGAAATTTGGATCTCCTACAATAACAAAAGATGGTGTTACTGTTGCAAAAGAGATCGAATTAAAGGATCCTCTTGAGAATATTGGAGCTCAGATGGTTAAAGAAGTTGCTTCTAAAACATCTGATGTTGCGGGAGATGGTACTACTACAGCTACCATACTTGCTCAGAGTATTTTCAAGGGAGGTTTAAAGATGGTTGCTGCTGGTGCTAACCCTACATTGATTAAAAAGGGCATTGATGAAGGTGTGAAAGTCGTTGTAAATGAGATCTCAAATTCCAAGAAAGATGTATCAGGGAAAATGATAGCTCAGGTTGGAGCTATTTCTGCAAATAATGATGCTTCAATAGGAGAAATTATTGCAGATGCAATGGATAAAGTAGGTAAAGATGGAGTTATAACCGTTGAAGAGGGAAAATCTCTTGAGACTACACTTGACTTTGTTGAAGGAATGCAGTTTGATAGAGGGTTTATCTCTGCATATTTTGTGACTGATGCAGAAAGAATGGAAACTGTTCTTGAAACACCTTACATTCTAATACATGAGAAAAAACTTTCAACAATAAGAGAAATGCTTCCTTTGCTTGAACAAGTAGCAAAATCTGGGAAGCCTTTATTGATTATTGCTGAAGATATTGAAGGTGAAGCATTAACCACCCTTGTTATTAATAAAATGAGAGGTATGTTAAATGTTTGTGCAGTAAAAGCTCCAGGGTTTGGCGATAGGAGAAAAGCAATGCTTGAGGATATTGCAATACTTACAGGTGGAACTGTGATTTCTGAAGAACTTGGAATGAAACTTGAATCAGTAACTGTGGACCATCTTGGAGGAGCAAAAAAGGTTGTTGTTGATAAAGAAAACACAACTATAATTGAGGGTGAAAGCTCTGCTGATGATGTAAAAGGAAGAATAAATAATATAAAGAAGCAGGTTGAAGCAACAACATCTGATTATGATAAAGAAAAACTTCAGGAGAGACTGGCAAAACTTTCAGGAGGAGTTGCTATAATTAGGGTGGGTGCTGCTACAGAAACTGAATTAAAAGAAAAGAAAGCAAGAGTTGAAGATGCAATGCATTCAACTAAAGCTGCTGTTGAAGAAGGCATAGTTCCCGGTGGTGGGATTGCTTTAATGAATGGTATTGATCCATTGAAAAAGCTTAAACTTGATGGAGATATGCAGCTTGGAGTTAATATATTAGTAAAAGCTCTTGAAATCCCTTTAAAGCAGATTGCAGATAATGCTGGTGAAGAAGGATCTACAGTTGTTGATAGAATAAAAAGGACAAAAGATAAAAATGTTGGGTTTGATGCTTTATCAGGAAAATACACTGATATGTTAGTAGCAGGTATTATTGATCCTGCTAAGGTTGTGAGAACTGAACTTCAGAATGCTGCTTCAGTAGCTGGACTCCTTTTAACAACTGAAGGAATTGTTTCAGATGTTCCTGAACCTGAAAATAATCCCCCAATGCCTCCAGCAGGTGGAATGGGTGGAATGGGCGGAATGTATTAGATCAAAATTAATACTGATCCATATATAGTAGATAAAAAAGCCCCGACATATGTCGGGGCTTTTTTTTTTACAGTTCTTGACATAATTGAAAAAATTAGTATAATTAATTTTAGTGCTGGGAAGTCGTCTAATTGGCAGGACATATGACTCTGGATCATAGAATTGGGGTTCGAGTCCCTGCTTCCCAGCCATTTTTATATATAAGCTATTTTCAAATCGAGTGGCGCTATCGTCTAGGGGTTAGGACGGGTGATTCTCAGTCATCAAACCGGGGTTCGATTCCCCGTAGCGCTGCCAATTTTTTTCTCATTATTTCACATTCATAAAATTCTAAATTTGTTGACATAAATATTTATTTAATCTAAAATTAATTTCAGGGATGTATTTTGAATTGATATGATATTTAAAAAAGTAAAGTTTTTTGACGGAAAAAATTTAAAGGGGTGGGAACTATTTATTGAGGAGCTTTGTGATGAAAATCCCAATGGGATTTTACTTTTTGTTGCAGAAGATACCCCATTTAATTATAAAAAGATACAGCCTTTGTTAAAAAAAACTAAGGTTATAGTGTGGGGAGGTATCTTCCCTGAAGTGATCTTTGAAGATTCTTCATATAAAAAGGGAGTAGTGGGCTGTTCTATTCAATCTTTAGCTTCAATTGAAATTGTTCAAAACTTGCACAAATTTAATGGGGTTTTATCAAAAAACATAATTTCAAAAAATACAGAGACTATCTTTATATTAAACGATGGTTTTTCAAATAATATCCCATTTCTTATAGAAACCCTATATGAAATAAGTAGCAAAGAGATAACTTTTATAGGGGGTGGAGCAGGTAGCTTAAAAGATATGAGAAGACCATCATTGTTTATCAATAATGTTTTATTTTCAAATGGAGCAATCATAGCTGGTATTGAAGGTTATATGTCAGCGGGGGTTGAGCATGGATGGGAATCCATATATGGTCCTGTTATTGCTAACGAAGTAGAAAAGCATATTTTAAAATCAGTTAACTGGGAATCAGCTTATAAATATTATAAAAAAGTTGTTGAACAAGA